>NZ_JBWKCA010000001.1:36152-196524 GCF_056436715.1 Streptomyces sp. NPDC043176 | reverse complement strand
GGCCACCGGCTCCCCGGCCACCACCGAGGCGGCTACCGCCGAGGCCCCGGCCGCCGAGCCCGTCGCCGAGGAGGCCCCCAAGGCCGCCCCGCGCCGCCGCATGGCCAAGAAGGCGGCCGTCGCGGAGGCCGTCGCCGAGGCGCCGGTGACCGAGGAGGCCCCCAAGGCTCCCCGTCGCCGCACGACGAAGAAGGCGGTCGTCGCCGAGGCGCCCGACGCTTCCGAGCCGAAGACGCCGACCCGTCGTCGTACGACGAAGGCCGCGGCGGCCGAGGCGCCGGTGGCCGAGGAGGCCCCCAAGGCTCCTCGCCGTCGCACCACCAAGAAGGCGGCGGCCCAGCCCGAGGGCTGATCCCGTCCGACCCCGCTCCACCCGTGCGGCCCGCCCCTCCCCAGGGGCCGGGCCGCACGGCCTTTTCCGGGCTCCGCCCCCGCCCCCGTACGCCCGAAGCCGGGACCGGAACCCGCGCCCGGATCCCGGGCAAGGCAGCCCGCGCCCCTTCCGGACCAGCCCCCGGGCAGTCTCCCCGGGAGTCGTACCGGCCCTCGAAGCCGACGGCCGGACCCGCGCGCCGGACCCGCGCGCGCCGTCCCCCCGACGGCCGGACCGGCCCTCGAAACCCGTGGCCGGCCCCCCTCCCGGACCGGCCCCCGCGCCGTGTTCCCGGTGGCCGGGGCGCTACCGCGGCCCCGCACGCACCCGGTCGGCCCCCCGGCTCCCGCGCCGTTACAGTCCAGATATGAGCAAGCCGCGTTCACTCGTCCTGCCGCCCCGTACCCGCGCACGCCGGTTGGTGACCGCGCGGGGCGAGTTCGCCGTGCTGGACGCGGTGCCGGCGGGCGAGCGGCGGGGGACGGTGCTGCTGCTGCCGGGGTACACGGGCAGCAAGGAGGACTTCCTTGCGCTGCTGGAGCCGCTGGGCGGGGCCGGGTACCGGGCCGTGGCCGTGGACGGGCGGGGGCAGCACGAGACGCCGGGGCCGCGGGGCCGGAGGGCGTACCGGCGCAGGGCGCTCGCGCTGGACGCGGTGGCGCAGGCGGCGGCGCTCGGCGACGGGCCCGTCCATCTGGTCGGCCATTCCTTCGGCGGGCTGGTGGCGCGGGCCGCGGCGGCGCTGGCGCCGGACGCGTTCCGCTCGCTGACGCTGCTGTCCTCGGGTCCCGGGCCGGTCGCCAGGCCGCAGCGGGTCCGGGTGCGGGTGCTGCGCGGTGCGCTCGCGCTGCTCCCGAAGGAGCGCGTGTGGCAGGCGATGTGCCGGCTGGACAGCCGGGGCGAGGAGCCGGGGGCGGCGGACGCGCCGGAGATCACGGAGTTCCTGCGGCGCCGCTGGACGGGGACCAGGATCGCCCAACTCGCGGGAGCGGGGCGGCTGCTGGTGCACGGTCGGGACGGTACGGAGGAGCTGGCCGGGCTGCGGATGCCGCTGCACATCGCGTACGGGGCGGACGAGGCCGTCTGGTCCCCGGCGGACCTGTCGGCGACGGCGGTCCGCATCGGCGCGCACCACACGGTGGTGGCGGGCGCGGGCCACTCCCCCAACGTGTCGCACCCGGTGGAGCTGACCGACCGCCTCACCGCCTTCTGGGAGCGGGCGGACGCTCCCGCCGGCGACGGCGCCGCCACCGAGGTCAGTACTGCGCCTTGAGGTGCTGCCAGAAGCCGTCCCGCAGGGCGCGCCGGAGCGAGGCGTGTCCGCGCAGGGAGCGGCTGAGCAGGCGCTCCGCCTCGACGAGCAGGTCCTGGTCGACGGGTCCCGGCAGGTAGGGCGCGCTGGGCAGGAGTTCGGCGAGCCGGTCGCGGCCGCGCTCGCCGAGCCAGGTCGCGGCGATCTGGGCGCCGACGAACCGGACCTCCTCGCGGGAGGGCGGCGGCTCGCCCTCGTTCTCGTACGTGGTGACGGGGCGGCGGGTGACGTAGGGGCGGCAGAAGTCCAGCTCGAAGGTGCGCTGGCTGTCGACCTCCCAGAGGAGTGCCTCGGCCTGGTTGCGCCCCTCGGCGGCCTCGATGCCCCACAGGTGGACGCGGGCGCCGTAGCCCTGGGCGGCCTCGACGGCCGAGACGAGGTCCTCGTCGCCGCCGACGAGGGCGGCGTCGCTGATGGCGCGGTGGCGGGCGAGGGACTCCAGGTCGGTGCGGATGAGGGAGTCGACGCCCTTCTGCTGGTTGTTGGCGTTGAGGTTGCCGAGGCGGACCTTGACGTCGGGCAGTTCGGCGATGGCCTGCTGCTCGGGTGTGTGGATGCGGCGTCTGGCTCCGTCGTACCAGTAGACGCGGAGCAGCCGGCTGTCCGCGAAGATCGTGCGGGCCTTGTCGATGAAGGCCTCGATGAGGCCCTCCGCGTCGAGGTCGAAGGAGCGTCGGTCCTCGGTTCCCGCCACCAGCAACCCGGCCGCAGCATGGACGTAACCCGCGTCGACGAAGATGGCGTGTGTGGAGGGGGTCTTGGCCACCTCGGCCAGCATCCGCTGAAGCAGCTCGTTGGTGCGCCCCAGGCGTGCGTCGAGGTCGCGCAGGCGGGTGTCGGTCTCGGTGTCCTGAGTGGTCTCTGCGTCGTTCATACGGGGCTCATTGTCCGCCGGTCGGGGCGCGGCCGCCACACCCTCTCTACCCGCCAGTAGTTAGCCAGCCGAAAATTTTCCTTAGCGTAAGGAATGTTTCCGGAGTACACCACGTTGGACCCCTGTGTAACGCAGTTCTCCACCTGGAGGATCAACTCAGACGAAGGGAGAAGCCCATGCGCTTCGAAATCCTGCGACTCGACGACATCGACGGCACGCCCGTCGACCGGACCGTCGTGGACGCCTCCTCCGTCAACCGGATCGTGCAGCAGGCCGCCGCGATCGGCCAGCGCATCTGGATCCGCCCCGCCGAGACCTCGGCCTCGTAACAGGTCGGGTCCACCCCACGCACCGCGCCCCCGCACGGACTCCGCGACAGCGGAATCCGTACGGGGGCGCAGTGGCGTCCGGGGCGGGTCCCCGAGGGGTTCAGGCGTTCTGGATCACCTGGGTGACGCCGTTGATGATCTGCTGCACCGCGATGGCGGACAGCATCATGCCCGCGAGCCGCGTCACCAGGACGACGCCGCCGTCCTTGATGACCCGGATGATCACCAGCGAGTAGCGCATGGTCAGCCACAGCACGACGTGCATGGCGGCGATCGCGGTCCAGACGGAGACCTGGGAGGCGACGCTGTCGGCGTGCTGCACGGCCAGGATGACCGAGACGATCGCACCGGGGCCGGCGAGCAGCGGCATGCCGAGCGGCACCAGGGCGACGTTCACGTCCTTGGTCTGCTTCGGCTCGTCGGTCTTGCCGGTGAGCAGGTCGAGCGCGATGAGCAGCAGCAGGAGGCCGCCCGCGATCATCAGGGCGGGGACGGAGACGTGCAGGTAGTCCAGGATCTGCTGCCCCAGCAGGCCGAAGACGGTGATGACGCCGAAGGCGACCGTGACGGCCTGCCAGGCCATCCGGCGCTGCACCTTGGCCGGTCGGCCGGAGGTGAGGGCGAGGAAGATCGGGGTGATCCCCGGGGGGTCCATGATCACGAAGAGGGTGAGGAACAGCGAGCCGAAGACGGCGACGTCGAACACGGTGGGGTGCCTTGCGGGAGAGGTCGAACAGTGGGGTGTCCCCGCGGATCGGAACGTGGGATTCCGGAAGCAGGGCAGGAGAAGCGCCACCGGAGCACGGCACGGGGCCGTACGGGCGGCGTCGGACGGAGTCGGGGCGCGCGCACCCGCCCGGGAGGCGGCGGGCACGACGGCCGGCCGCCGTCACGAGGGAGCGGCGGAGGAGCGGCCGGAACGGCCGGAGGACGTACGGCCCTCTCAGCGGGATCCGCCCGCGCCGGGGACCGGGAAGGCCCCCGCGGCACGGCGGGTGATCTCGCCGTAGATCTCGGGGTCGGTGGTGTACTCGCCGAGGCGGCAGGTCTTGCGACTGCCGTGGTAGTCGCTGGAGCCCGTGGTCAGCAGCCCGAGCTCCTTCGCGAGCCCGCGCAGCCGCGCGCGCGTCGCCTCGTCGTGGTCCATGTGGTCGACCTCGACGCCGTCGAGTCCGGCCTCGGCGAGCCGGGCTATCGAGGCCTCGGACAGCACCTGGCCGCGCTTGACGGCGAGCGGGTGGGCGAAGACGGTGACGCCGCCGGCCGCCTTCACCAGGCGGATCGCGTCGACCGGGTCCAGTTCGTGCTTCCCGACGTACGCCCGGCCGCCGTCGGCGAGCCACTCGGGCGTGAACGCCCCGGACACGTCCGGCACGACTCCCAGCTCGACCAGCGCCTCGGCGACGTGCGGGCGGCCCACGGAGCCGTCGCCGGCGATCCGGGCCACCTGCTCCCAGGTGACGGGGACGCCGAGCTCCTGGAGCCTGCCCACCATGGCGCGGGCGCGCGGCACCCGGTCGTCCCGGACGAGCTCGCGCTCGGCGAGGAGCGCCGGCTCCGTCGGGTCGAAGAGGTACGCCAGCATGTGCAGGCCGATGCCGTCGATCCGGCAGGACAGCTCGGCGCCGGTGACCAGGGTCAGTCCCTCGGGCAGCGCCTCGATCGCCTCGGCGTGGCCCCGGGTGGTGTCGTGGTCCGTCAGCGCGACGACGTCGAGCCCGGCCGCGGCCGCGTTCCGTACGAGCTCCGCCGGGGAGTCCGTGCCGTCGGAAGCCGTGGAGTGGGTGTGCAGGTCGATGCGCACGACGCGGTACTCCGGGGGCTCGGCACGGACGAGGGGACGCTCCAGCATAACGGGCGAATCGAACACAGCCGTACGGAACGTCAGGCGGCCTCCGCCGGGCAGGGCCTGGCGAGCGCCGGGACGACACCCCCTGGGGGCGTCTTGCCGATCACGCCCGATCCGGCCTGATCGGCAAGGGGTCCTAACCGAGGAGCCTCGGCGTGAGTGCGCCGCACGGGAGCAGTTCGACCTCGGCCCCGGCGTCGCGGAGGTCGGTCAGGACGAGCTCGTCGTACATGAGGAGCCCGGACTGCTCGGGCCAGACGATCGCCCACAGCCACATGCCGCAGGCCTCGCCGGCGAAGACCGCGCGGTCATGCGGGGCGCCGTTGACGTGCCAGAGCGGGGTGGGGCGGCCGGCGGCGAGCACCTTCGTCTGGGGCGGCTTGTCGATGGACATGCCGGGGCCGGGGTCCGGGCCGTCGATGCCGGCGTACCGCGCGCCGAGGCCGACGCCCAGTTCCTCGGCGACCAGGACCAGCTCGCCGATCCCGCCGAGCGGTCCGGGGCCCGAGCAGGCGACGGCCGTCGCGCGACCGCCGCTGCGGTCGTCTCCCGCGTACGCGACCCCGGTGAAGAGCCAGCCGACGGGCAGGGGCCACGGCATCCACACCGGCACCTGGGACCGGTTCACCACGACACCGAGCGCCTCGACGCTGGGGGGGATCACGGGCTGGAGCGGGTACACCGAGCCGTGTACGTCACACTGCCAGGAGTCGGCGAAGAGACCGGGCGCCCTGACCCGGCCACCGCACTTCGGACAACTGGGTTCGCCCCTCATAGGGCTCCACGGTCCTAGCTCTTCCGCCCCACGTCAAGGACGTCCGCAGACGATCACCCGTCCGGCCGGGGCCCTGCGCCACCGGTGGGCGCGCGCGCCGGTCCGGGCGGGTTCGAACGGGCGGAGGGCGCGCCCCGCGGCCCTCAGTCCAGGCTCACGGACCCGCGGAGGGGATCGCGCAGGTCCGTCCCCTTGGCCAGCCAGCGCTCCTCCAGGGCCTGCGCCCCGTGGACCCGCTTCCAGGCGGCCTCGTTGGGGGTCATCGGCAGCAGCGGCAGGAACCGGACGGGGTCCATCGGCTCGTCGAGCTCCAGGTCCTCGACGAGGCCGCCGGACTCGGCGACGAGGACGGAGCTGAAGGAGGCGCCCGGCCAGAGCGGGTCGCCGACGTCGAGCGAGGCGCCGGGGGCCACGACGAGGCCCTCGACCTGGGGCGTGGCGGCGAGCACGGCGAGCGGGCGCAGCACCTTGTCGGTGTCGGCGAGCCCGGCCCGGACGGTGAGGACGAGTTCCGCGCGCGGTCCCTTCACCGGGTCGGCGAGCGCGGAGGTCGGGTCGGCCATCGGCTGCGCGGACATGCCGAGGGTCGCGTACCGCACGAGATCGCCGTCGATGAAACGGAGCACCTCGATCCGTTCCGTGCCGAGAAACGTCACCGCGGCCCGCGCGTCCGGTTCTCCGAGTGCCGTCCGCAGTCGGGCCTCGACCAGTGCAAGAACTTCTCCCATGTGGGGAGCATAGATCGCGTATGGAACGGGCAAAGTAAGGGATTGACCCTCTGTCGGCTGATAGTGTTGGCCACTGGTCGGGATTCCCGACTGCTCGTCACACGTCATCCCCGACAGGGGACCGGCCGGAGGAGGTGGGACTGCGATGGACCGAAGTCGGTCGGGCAGTACCAGCAGCTCTTCCGCCGCCTCGCACCCCAGCTCGGTGCGCTCCCTCCGGTGACGTCCGGGTCCGGCACGGACCCGCCCCTCCGGCATCTCGCTCGACGGAAGAGCACTTCGCCTTTCCCTGTCTGTAGCGACCGCCGTCACCGCGACCCCCGGTGCCGCCCGCTTTGTGGACGACGTACGTCTCCGTCCCCATTCCGGGCTGCGCCACGATCCGCGCCGACGGCCGATCCGTGAAGGAGCACGCCCATGTCGATGATCCGTGACCTGACCGCCGCCGTCCGTCCGAGCCTGCGGCACACCCTGCGCAAGACCCCCACCACGTACACCGCGTACGACCCCACCCGCGACCACTCGGCCTCCAGCGCCGTCGTCGACTGCGCCGTCTACCGCGACGGCCGCCGCGTCGACGACCGCGAGTGCCTCACGCCGCGCGGCGCGATGCACCAGGTGCGGGAGAGCGGCGGCTTCGCCTGGATCGGCCTCCACGAGCCGACCGAGGCCGAATTCGCCGGTATCGCCGCCGAGTTCGGGCTGCACCCGCTCGCCGTCGAGGACGCCGTCCACGCCCACCAGCGGCCCAAGCTGGAGCGGTACGACGACACCCTGTTCACCGTCTTCAAGACCATCCACTACGTCGAGCACGCCGAACTCACCGCGACCAGCGAGGTCGTGGAGACCGGCGAGGTCATGTGCTTCACCGGCCCCGACTTCGTCATCACCGTCCGGCACGGCGGCCAGGGCTCGCTGCGCAACCTCCGCCACCGCCTCCAGGGCGAGCCGGAACTGCTCGCCAAGGGCCCCTCGGCCGTGCTGCACGCCATCGCCGACCACGTCGTCGACGGCTACATCGCGGTCGCCGACGCCGTCGAGCTGGACATCGACCAGCTGGAGATCGACGTCTTCTCGCCGGCCGCGAAGGGCTCGACGCGCGGCACCGACACCGGCCGGATCTACCAGCTCAAGCGCGAGGTACTGGAGTTCAAGCGGGCCGTCACCCCGCTGCTGCGCCCGATGCAGCTGCTCAGCGAGCGGCCGATGCGCCTGGTCGACCCCGACATCCAGAAGTACTTCCGGGACGTCGCCGACCACCTCGCCCGCGTCCAGGAGCAGGTCGTCGGCTTCGACGAACTCCTCAACTCGATCCTCCAGGCCAACCTGGCGCAGGCGACCGTCGCCCAGAACGAGGACATGCGCAAGATCACCTCGTGGGCGGCGATCGTCGCCGTCCCCACGGCGGTCTGCGGCGTGTACGGCATGAACTTCGACCACATGCCGGAGCTGCACTGGAAGTACGGCTACCCGATGGTGCTCACCGGCATCATCGCGGTCTGCTTCACCATCCACCGCACCCTGAAGCGCAACGGCTGGCTGTAGGGGGCCGGGCCGGTGCTCCCGGATAGGCTTCGGCCATGACCGACACGCTGCTCCCCGGCGCCCTCGTCGAGGAGGCCACCAAGAAGTCCGGCCTCGTCTGGGTGCGCGGCACGGGGCCCGCCCGCGCGCTCTGGCACGTCTGGCACGACGGCGCCGCACACGTCGTCGGCGACGGCCCCGGTGAGCAGCCGCTGCCCGGCCTGGCCGACGGCGGTACGGCCGAGGTGACCGTCCGCAGCAAGGACAAGGGCGGCCGGCTCGTCGCCTGGACCGCCGCCGTGCGCGAGCTCTCCCCCGGCACCGAGGAGTGGGACGCGGCCGTGGCCGAGCTGAAGGGCAAGCGGCTCAACGCCCCCGACGGCGAGGCGATGCCGGACCGCTGGGCGCGCGAGTGCCGGGTGCTGCGGCTCGACCCGCGCGCCTCCACCACGGACCTCCCGGACGGCTCGCTGGCCGCCGTCCCGCTGCCGTCGGACGCCGTCACCCGCCGCCCCATTCCGGCGGCGCTGCCGAAGCTGCTGCTCAAGCGGCGCCGCAAGGCCTGACGGCCTCCGGCGGGCCTCAGGTCCGGGGCAGCTGCTTGCCGTAGTCGAGGGTCTCCTCCGTGGAGGGCTCGGCGAGGGGGAAGTCGCGGTCCCACTCGGAGAGCACGACGACGCCCGCGCCGCCGCCCCGCGCGAACTGGAGGGGGTACGGGGAGCCCTCCAGAGCCACGTCGAGGGTGCCGCCCTCGCCGTCCGCGCCGCCCTTGACCTTGACCGTGCGGACCCCGCCGATCTGGTCGCGGTCGCCCTTGACGGCCTCGCCGTGCAGGCCGATCAGCCCGTCGAGGAGCAGGCCCATGTCGGTGAAGCCGCGCAGCTGCTTGTACGAGGGGTCGCCCTGCGGCACCTTCACGTACATGTCGTCGAGCTTGTCGGCGGCCTCGGTGTCCGCCTCCGTGGGCGCCTCGTCGGCCTTGTCGTCGTGGGACCAGAAGCCCGCGTCGGCCTTCAGGTAGAGCGCGTCGCCGACGCGCAGCAGCTCGAAGGTGCTGTTCTTCGTCGTCACCGAGCCGGTGGCGCCGTTCTGCTTGAGGCGCATGTTCAGCTTGAAGGTGCCGCCCTTGCTGACCAGGGTGCCGGAGAGGCGTACCGCCTTCGCCGCGTCCGCCGCCGTCTGCGCCTTCTGCTCGATCTCGGGGGCCGAGAGCCTCCCGACGCCGTTCGTCCCCTCGTCCGGATCGGCGGCGCAGGCCGTGAGTCCCACCGTCAGTCCGGCGCAGAGCGCCAGGGGCGTGACAGCCCTGCGGATACGCGATGACGGGGTGCGGACGGTCATCTGCGCTGCCTCTCGTTTCATGGGGGACGACGGGCCGTGGCCCGTGAGGGGTGCCGGTGGACGGCCGCGTTCCCGGCCGGGCGGAACGGCCGGGTCCGGTGCGGGGGCCGAGGGGGGAACGGCAGACCGCAGCGTACCCGGGCCGGGTGGCGGACCCCGCAGGCAGCCGTACGGAGGCACTGCCGGGGCGGTCCGGAACGGCACGGGCTAGCCTGAACCCGGCAAAGCTCTGCAACCACCGGCAAAGCTCTGCGACGACTCGAATCGTGCGGCACCGAGGAGGCGCGTGGCATGGCGGCAGGCGCCCCCCGGATCTTCGTCTCCCATCTCGCGGGGGTCCCCGTCTTCGACCCCGTCGGCGACCAGGTCGGCCGGGTCAGCGACCTGGTCGCCATGCTCCGGGTGGGACGCCGTCCGCCCCGGCTGCTCGGCATGGTCGTGGAGGTCCTCAGCCGCCGCCGGGTCTTCGTGCCGATGACCCGGATCACGGGCGTCCAGTCCGGCCAGGTCATCACCACCGGCGTGGTCAACATGCGCCGCTTCGAGCAGCGTCCCACCGAGCGGCTGGTCCTCGGCGAACTCCTCGACCGGCGGGTCCGGCTCGTGGAGAGCGACGGGCGGGAGGGCGAGGAGGTCACCGTCCTCGACGTCGCCATCCAGCAGCTGCCCGCCCGGCGCGACTGGGAGATCGACAAGGTCTTCGTGCGGCGCGGCAAGGGCGGGGCGCTGCGCCGCAAGGGCGAGACCCTGACGGTCGAGTGGTCGGCCGTCACCGGCTTCTCCCTCGAGGAGCACGGACAGGGCGCCGAGAACCTGGTCGCCACCTTCGAGAGGCTGCGCCCCGCCGACCTGGCGAACGCGCTGCACCACCTCTCCCCCAAGCGGCGTGCCGAGGTGGCGGCGGCCCTCGACGACGACCGGCTCGCCGACGTCCTCGAAGAGCTTCCGGAGGACGACCAGATCGAGATCATCGGCAAGCTGAAGGAAGAGCGCGCGGCCGACGTGCTGGAGGCGATGGACCCGGACGACGCGGCCGACCTGCTGTCGGAGCTGCCGGAGGAGGACCAGGAGCGACTGCTGACCCTGATGCAGCCGGACGACGCCGCCGACGTGCGCCGGCTCCTGGCGTACGAGGAGCGCACGGCGGGCGGTCTGATGACGACCGAGCCGATCGTGCTGCGCCCGGACGCCACCGTGGCGGACGCGCTGGCCCGGGTGCGCCAGCAGGACCTGTCGCCGGCGCTCGCCGCACAGGTGTACGTGTGCCGGCCTCCGGACGAGACGCCCACCGGCAAGTACCTGGGCACGGTGCACTTCCAGCGGCTGCTGCGCGACCCGCCCTTCACCCTGGTGAGCTCGATCGTGGACAGCGATCTGCCGCCGCTCGGACCGGAGACCCCGCTGCCCGCCGTGACCAGCTACCTCGCCGCGTACAACATGGTGGCGGCGCCGGTGGTGGACGAGAGCGGCTCGCTGCTGGGCGCCGTCACCGTCGACGACGTGCTCGACCACCTGCTGCCGGAGGACTGGCGGGAGACCGAGTTCCACGAGGAGGGGGTCCGGCATGGCCGCTGAGCGCACACAGGACCGGGAGCGCGAACGGCCGGCGTCCCGCATCCGGCTCGACCTGCCGCGCGAGCGGCGGGCCAGGCTGCTGCCGGAGTACGACCCGGAGGCGTTCGGGCGGCTGTCGGAGCGGATCGCCCGGTTCCTGGGGACCGGACGGTTCCTGGTCTGGATGACGCTGACGGTGATCGTCTGGATCGGGTGGAACATCTTCGCGCCGGTGTCCCTGCGGTTCGACGAGTACCCCTTCATCTTCCTGACGCTCGCGCTGTCCCTGCAGGCCTCGTACGCCGCGCCGCTGATCCTGCTGGCCCAGAACCGGCAGGACGACCGGGACCGGGTCAATCTGGAGCAGGACCGGAAGCAGAACGAGCGGTCGATCGCGGACACCGAGTACCTGACCCGGGAGATCGCGGCGCTGCGGATGGGCCTGGGCGAGGTCGCGACCCGCGACTGGATCAGGTCGGAGCTCCAGGACCTGATCAAGGAGCTGGAGGAGCGCCGGGATCTATTCCCGTCCGCCGACGGCAGGGGAAGTGACGTACCCGACCGTTGACAGGCCTTTCATGGCCCGGTGGTCGGCGCCGTACCATCGTCGGTATGGCTACGGAAGACGCGGTGCTCGCAGCACTGGCGACGGTGAACGACCCTGAGATCAACAAGCCGATCACTGAGCTCGGCATGGTCAAGTCGGTGGAGATCGAACCGGACGGCAGGGTCGCCGTCACGGTGTACCTGACGGTCTCCGGCTGCCCGATGCGCGACACCATCACGCAGCGCGTGACCGAGGCCGTCTCCCGGGTCGAGGGCGTCACCGGCGTCGACGTCTCGCTGGACGTGATGAGCGACGAGCAGCGCAAGGAGCTGGCGGCGGCGCTGCGCGGCACGGGCGCCGAGCGCGAGGTGCCGTTCGCGAAGCCCGGCTCGCTGACCCGGGTGTACGCGGTGGCCTCCGGCAAGGGCGGCGTCGGCAAGTCGTCCGTCACCGTGAACCTGGCCGCGGCGATGGCCGCCGACGGTCTCAAGGTCGGTGTCGTCGACGCCGACATCTACGGCCACAGCGTGCCGCGGATGCTGGGTGCGGACGGCCGTCCGACCCAGGTCGAGAACATGATCATGCCGCCGTCGGCGAACGGCGTGAAGGTCATCTCCATCGGCATGTTCACCCCGGGCAACGCCCCGGTGGTGTGGCGCGGCCCGATGCTGCACCGCGCGCTCCAGCAGTTCCTCGCGGACGTGTACTGGGGCGACCTGGACGTCCTGCTCCTCGACCTGCCGCCGGGCACCGGCGACATCGCGATCTCCGTCGCGCAGCTCGTGCCGAACGCGGAGATCCTCGTCGTCACCACCCCGCAGCAGGCCGCGGCCGAGGTCGCCGAGCGGGCCGGCTCGATCGCCGTCCAGACCCACCAGAAGATCGTCGGCGTCGTCGAGAACATGGCGGGCCTGCCGTGTCCGCACTGCGACGAGATGGTCGACGTGTTCGGCACGGGCGGCGGCCAGAAGGTCGCGGACGGCCTGACGCAGACCACGGGCGCGACCGTCCCGGTCCTCGGCTCGATCCCGATCGACGTACGGCTCCGCGAGGGCGGCGACGACGGCAAGCCCGTCGTCCTCTCCGACCCCGACTCCCCGGCGGGCGCCGCTCTGCGTGCCATCGCCGGCAAGCTGGGCGGCCGCCAGCGCGGCCTCTCGGGCATGAGCCTGGGCATCACGCCCCGCAACAAGTTCTAGAAGCGGTACGACGCAGGGGCGGCCCCGGATGTCCGGGGCCGCCCCTGCGTCATGTGCTCACGCGTACGCGTCCAGGTCCTTGATCTGCGAGAAGCCGAGCCCGTACGCGCTCATCCCCCGCCCGTACGCGCCGATGTGGACGCCCGGGGCCGACCCGGCGAGGACCCAGCCGAACTCGGACTCCCGGTAGTGGAACGGCACCGGCACGCCGTCCACCGGCAGCGACAGCGTCGACCAGGGGGGCCCGGTGAGGTCGTCGGCGAGTTCGAAGGCGGTCTCGGTCTGCTGGTCGAGCCAGTTGTCGCGCGTCGCGTGGTCGAGCGAGGCCGGCCAGGTGTGGACGAGCAGTCCGGAACCGGCCAGCCAGGCCGCGGAGGAGACGGTGGTGGCGTCGAGGACGCCCGTGCCGTCGCCGGTGCGTCGTACCGGGTTCGCCGCGACCGTCACCACCACGGCGAAGCGCTCCTTCTCCACGCCGCTCGCGTCGGACTTTATGGACGGCGTGTCACCGTGTCCGGTCGAACCGTGCTGCACGCTGCCGTCCGCCGCCGTGCCGACCTGCATCAGCCAGCGGGGCCCGGTGAACGCCTCGTCGAGGCCGTACCAGGCGAAGGGTGCGCGCAGGTAGCCCTCGGGGGTCCGCCGGGCCGTGGGCACGTCCTCCGCCCGACTCGTGGTCTCCATCTCGGCCGCCTCCTCGTTCCGTCAACAGAGGGAGGATAGCCACCGGGACGCGTCCGGGCGGTGACAGCCCGTCGTCAGGTCGCGTCGGAGTCGTACGGAGGGCGCTCGCCGGTGTCCGGCTTGTCCTGCTTCTTCAGCAGGTCCGGAGTGCCGTTGACCGCGGAACCGTTGACCGCGGCGGGCGCGCCCGCGCGGCCGTGGACGGCGTCGGCGACCTCGTTCATCTCCTTCTTGAGGTCGAAGCTGCCGCGCAGTTCCTTGAGCTCCCGGAGGTCCTCGTTCTGCTCCATCTGCTTGCGGAGGAACGTCTTGGGGTTGAGGTCCTCGAACTCGAAGTCCTTGAACTCCGGGCCCAGCTCGCTGCGGATGTCCTCCTTCGCGCTGTCGGAGAACTCACGGACCTTCCGGATGAAGCGCGAGACGTCCTGGATCACCTTGGGGAGCTTGTCCGGCCCGAAGACGAGCACGGCGAGCACCACGAGGGCCACCAGCTCGAGTGCGCCTATGTCGCTGAACACCTAGTAGCTCCTTCACGCCGGTCCAGGGCCCGGTCCACGGTACCCGCCCGGACTGCCGGACGGGTACCTCGCGGCGTCCATCACATGGCGCTCAGGTGCCCTGCGAGGACCCGAGGGTCAACGTCTTTGTCAGCTCTTTGCCGTCCCGGGTCAGGGTGAGCTCCAGCTTGTCGCCGGGGCGGTGGGCGCGGATCTTCACGATGAGCTCCTCGCCGTTGTGCACCCGCTGGCCGTCGACCTTGGTGATGACGTCCCCGGGACGGAGCCCGGCCTTGGCGGCCGGGCCGCCGGCGGTGACGGAGGCGGAGCCGTCCTTGCCCTTCTCGCCGACACGGGCACCGTCGCCGTTGAACTGCATGTCGAGGCTCACACCGATGACGGGGTGGGTCGCCTTGCCGGTGTTGATGAGTTCCTCGGCGACGCGCTTGCCCTGGTTGATCGGTATGGCGAAGCCGAGGCCGATGGAGCCGGGCTGGCTCGCGCCGTCCTCGCCCTCGCCGGAACCGCCGGCGGCGCGGATCGCGCTGTTGATGCCGATGACCCGGGCCTTGGAGTCGAGGAGCGGGCCGCCGGAGTTGCCGGGGTTGATCGGGGCGTCGGTCTGGAGCGCGTCGACGTAGCTGATGTCGCTGCCGTCGCCCTTCTCGCCGCCGGCGGTGATCGGGCGCTCCTTGGCGCTGATGATCCCGGAGGTGACCGTGTTGGAGAGGTCGAAGGGGGCGCCGATGGCGACGACGGGGTCGCCGACCCGGACGTTGTCGGAGTTCCCGAGCGGCAGCGGCCTGAGGCCGGAGACGCCGGTGACCTGGACGACGGCCAGGTCGTAGCCGGTGTCCTTGCCGACGAGCCTGGCGCGGGCGGTCTCGCCGCTGGAGAAGGTGACCGAGATGTCCTCGGAGGACGTGGCCCCGTCGACGACGTGGTTGTTGGTGAGGATGTGGCCCTTGGTGTCCAGGACGAAGCCGGTGCCGGTGCCGGAGGAACCGCTGCCCCTGACGTGCAGGGTGACGACGCCCGGCAGGGCGCTGGCGGCGATCCCGGCGACGCTGTCCGGGGCGCGGTCGGTGTCCCCGGCCTCGGCCTGCGGCAGCTCGACGGTGGTGAGGCCGCCGTTGCGCTCCACGTACGCGCCGATCCCGCCGCCGATGACGCCGGTGATCAGGGCGAAGACGAGCGCGCCCGCGACCGCGAGGCCCTTGCGGGACTTCTTCGCGGGCGCCGGCTCGAACGCGAACCCGGGTCCGCCCGCCCCCCACGGGTCGTACTGGGTCCACGGCGACCCGCCCTGCGGGGGCACGGGCCCCTGCGGCTGCGGCTGCGGCTGCGGCTGGGGGTGCGACGGCGCCGGGGGCACGACACCCTGCTGCGCCGGTACGGGGGCGGGCGGGCGCTGTACGGGCGGCGCGGGTGCCCACGGGCCGGGCTCGCCGTAGGGCGGCGTGCGGTACTCGTCGGGGGCGTGCAGCGGCTGGGGCGCCGCGGGCCGCGCCTGCGGCACGGAGACCGCGACCGGCGCCGGGTCCGCGGCGGGCGCGGGCCGCGCCGCGTCGGCCTCCGCCGCGGGCGCGGACGTCGTCGGTTCGACGACCGGGGCGGGCTCCGGCACGGAGGCCGGGGGCTGCGCCGTCCGCGGCTCGGCCGTCAGGGGCCGCGGCTTCGACACCTCGAACGCGGATGCCGGTGCCGTCTCCGTCAGGTCGTCCGCCGGCCGGGACCCGGCCGGGGCGGCCTGGTCCGGGGCCGCGGACGGCTGGGGTGCGGGCAGGGGGAAGTCACCGTCGCCGTCCTCGGCCGGCGGCGGCGTGGGTATCCGCGCCGCCTCCGGTGTGCTCGACGGCCGGCTCCACCAGTTCGGCTTCCCGTTGTTCATGCTCTCCCCGCAACCGCTGACCCGTCCACGCGCCCCTGGGTCGGGCGCCCCTGCCCCTGGATTCAACCAGGTCTCGGGTCAGCGTCGGGCGACGAGCGGCACGGCCGTCGAGGTCGACGCCTGGCCGGGGTCCGGCGCGAAGGCCAGCCGCAGGGCCGGAGCCGTCGGCCGGACGAACGGCGAGAGGGCCAGAAGCGACTGCGTGGTGGGGTTCCGGAGCCCGACGGCGACCGTCGGCGCGGCCTCGGACCGCGTGACGCCCGGCGCCGTGCCCTGCTGGGCGGCGGCGACGGGACCGTGCGGGCCGGCCGTCGGGGCCGACGGGGTCAGCGCCCCGGCGACCACGGACTGGGCGCCGTAGCGCTCGCCGTTGCGCGTGCCGCGCGAGGTGCTCTGGCCGGTCGTGCCGCCGCCCGCGGTGCCGGTGGCGCGCAGCGGGGTGACCGCGCTGCCCGTGCCCTGACCGCCGCGCGCGCTCGCGCTCACGGAGGAGTCCATGGGCAGGGTGCCGCCGAGGGCGATGGCCGCGAACGAGACCGCGCTGGCCGCGGCGAAGGCGAAGCGACGGCCGCGCCCTGACGCGCCCGAGCGTTCCCCGACGGCGTGGATCCGGAAGCCGGTGGCCGGGCCGGAGTGCGGGGTGACGACCGCGGTGGCGAAGCCGTCGGACCTCACTCCGCCGGCGAGCAGCTCTTCGAGCCGCCCCCGGGGCACGCCGGGACCTCCGGAGCCGCCGGGACCTCCGGAGCCGCCCGGCGGGTCGCCGGGGAGGCCCTGGAGCCGGGCGAGGAAGCCCTCCGAGGGAGGTGGGGGCGCCGCGGAGGCGAAGACGCTCTTGAGGGTGCGCTGCGCGTCCGCCTCCGCCTTGCAGCGGGGGCAGGTCGCGAGGTGCGCCAGGACCCGCTCGCGGGCGTCGTGGCCGAGTTCGCCGTCGACGAGGGCGGCCAGCCGGTCCCCGAGGTGGTGTTCCGCGGGGGTCGGCGACGAGGGACGTGTGCCGCTCACGCTGTCCCTGCCTCCCATCCGACGGATGCGAGCGCACGCTCCGCCCGGGCCTCGGGCGAGCGGTGCTTGAGCGCCTTGCGGAGGTGGGAGCGCCCGCGGTGGATCCGGCTGCGGACGGTGCCGAGCTTCACGCCGAGGGTCGCGGCGATCTCCTCGTACGACAGTCCTTCGATGTCGCAGAGGACGACCGCGGCACGGAACTCGGGCGCGAGGGTGTCGAGGGCCTGCTGCACGTCGGCGTCGAAGTGCGTGTCGTTGAAGACCTGCTGCGGCGAGGGCTCACGGCTGGGCAGCCGCTCGGCCGCGTCGTCGGCGAGCGCGTCGAAGCGGATGCGCTGCTTGCGGCGGACCATGTCGAGGAAGAGGTTGGTGGTGATGCGGTGGAGCCAGCCCTCGAAGGTGCCCGGCGTGTACGTCGACAGCGAGCGGAAGACGCGGACGAAGACCTCCTGCGTCAGGTCCTCGGCGTCGTGCTGGTTGCCCGTGAGGCGGTAGGCCAGGCGGTAGACCCGGCCACTGTGCGTGCTGACGATCTCCTCCCAGGTGGGAGGGGTCCACGCCTGCGATTCCGCATCCGATGCGAAGGTCGCGGTGGTGGGAGCGGAGTCGGTGGTGCGGAAACGGTCAGCGGTGTCGGTCACGGATTTCGGCTCACCCGCCGACCTGAGAAGACGCCGAAGCACTCCTCCCCGATCCCCAGGCGCAGCCGCACCTCCCCTGTCGGCTCTGGTGGTGTCCAGTGGAGCCCCTACCATAGCCACCCCGCCCGTTAGCTCCGGATAAGAATCTTTACGCGAATTTGGAACCGGGTCTCCCGGCCGCCTCCTGCCGCGTCCTTCCCCTGGTGAACGCCCGGTCCCATCAGCAGGTTCCCGTGGGCAGCGGATACAGTCACCGTTGCGTCAACTACGGGGACAGGAGAGGGCCATTACCGCCAACCGGCAGACGAGCTGGTCGTTCGCCGACGCCTTCGTCGCCGAGGACGAGGCTCTGCGCTGGGCCCGGGAGCGGGCCCGGGAGGCAGGGCTGCCCTCGGTGTCCCCCGGCACCGGTGGCGCGCTGCGTCTGCTCGCCGCGACGGCGGACGCCAAGGCGGTGGCGGAGATCGGCACCGGTACGGGCGTGTCGGGCATCTACCTGCTGCACGGGATGCGGCCGGACGGGGTGCTGACGACGGTGGACCTCCAGCCGGAGCGGCAGCAGCTCGCGAAGACGGCGTTCCGGGCCGCGGGCTTCGCCGGCAACCGGGCCCGCTTCATCCCCGGCCGCGCCCTGGACGTCCTGCCGCGACTGGCGGACGGCGGGTACGACCTGGTGTTCTGCGACGGCGACCGGCTGGAGTACCTGGACTACCTCGCTGAATCGTTGCGCCTGCTGCGACCTGGGGGGCTCGTCTGCTTCGAAGGGGTCTTCGCGGACGGCCGCACGGTCGACTCCGGGGCCCAGCCGCCGGAGGTCCAGCGGCTGCGCGAACTGCTGCGGGCCGTGCGCGAGAGCCAGGACCTGGTGGCCTCGATGCTGCCGGTCGGCGACGGCCTGCTCTGCGGGGTCCGGCGCGGCTGACGGTCGCGCGCCCGGATTCCCGGATTTTCGGATTCCCGGACTCTCGGATTCCCGGGTGGTCGGCGGGGTCGCGCGGGTCGTGGAGTCAGCGGGTCGCCGGGGCACAGGTCGCGAGGCCACCGGATCAGCGGGTCGCGGGGCCACCGGGGTCGTGGAGTCGCCGGTCGCCGGTCGCCGGTCGCCGGGAGGGTGCCGGACGCACCGCTGCCCCGGCACGGCGGACCGTACCGGGGCAGCGGAAGGAAATCGTGGAGGGTCGGGTCAGCCGACGACCTTCTTCAGGGCGTCGCCCAGCGCCTCGGCCTCGCCCGGGGTCAGCTCGACGACAAGCCGACCGCCGCCTTCGAGCGGTACGCGCATGACGATGCCCCGCCCCTCCTTGGTCACCTCGAGCGGGCCGTCACCCGTCCGCGGCTTCATGGCCGCCATGCTTGTTCCCCTTCCTGAAACCAGCTCATCGTCAGCCGGGCAGCTCCTTGGTGTGGAGCACGAGTCACCGGCTTCGAACACATTGCTTCCAGGTCATTATCCCGCATCACAGGACCCGATGACCAACATCGATCTGCATCGCTTGCGCAACGCGCTTCCGCAAAACCCCATAATTCGGCGACCGGCCTGCGATACTTCGCCGCTCGCCCTCCGCCCCGGCTCCCCTGTTCTTTGACGCAGCTCACATGTGCGGGGCGGGTGATCTCCGCCATGCTGGGCTGGTCAACCACGCAATGAGGCGAAGGGAACCCCATGGCCGACACGGTGCTGTACGAGGTGAGCGAGGGTCTCGCCACCATCACTCTCAACCGGCCCGAGGCCATGAACGCGATGAACGTGGCGGCGAAAGTCGCCCTCCGGGACGCCGCGGAGACGGCCTCGGCGGACCCCGCCGTTCGGGCGGTGCTGCTCACCGCGGCGGGCGACCGGGCGTTCTGCGTGGGCCAGGACCTGAAGGAACACGTGGGTCTGCTGCTCGCGGACAAGGAGTCCGGCACGAGCCAGACGATGAACACGGTCCGCGACCACTACAACCCGATCGTCAAGGCGCTCACCGGCATGCGGAAGCCCGTCGTGGCCGCCGTGAACGGCGTCGCGGCGGGGGCCGGCTTCGGCTTCGCGCTCGCGGCCGACTACCGGGTCGTCGCCGAGACGGCCGCCTTCAACACCTCCTTCGCGGGGGTCGCGCTCACCGCCGACTCCGGCATGTCCTGGACGCTGCCCCGGCTGATCGGCCAGAGCCGCGCCTCCGACCTGCTGCTCTTCCCGCGGTCGATCAGCGCCCGGGAGGCGTACGAGCTCGGCATCGTGAACCGCCTGGTCCCGGCCGCCGACCTGGCCGCCGAGGCCGTGAAGGTGGCCCGGACCCTCGCGGAGGGCCCGACCGTGGCGTACGCGGCGCTGAAGGAGTCCCTGGCGTACGGCGCCGACCACTCGCTCGCCGAGGCCCTGGAGAAGGAGGACGAGCTCCAGACGCTGGCCGGCGCCTCCGAGGACCACACGATCGCGGTCCGCGCCTTCATCGCCAAGGAGAAGCCCCGCTACCTGGGCCGCTGAGGCCCCCGTCCGGGGCGGGCGGCTACCGGCCGCCGCCCCGGGCCACGCAGTCGGCCACGTGGTCGTCGACCAGGCCGCAGGCCTGCATCAGCGCGTAGGCGGTGGTGGGACCGATGAAGCGCAGGCCGCGCTTCTTGAGGGCCTTGGAGAGGGCCGTGGACTCGTCCGTGACCGCCGGGACGTCCGAGACCGTGCGCGGGGCGGGCCGGGTCGCCGGGTCGGGGGCGTACGACCAGATCAGGGTGTCGAGTTCGCCCGGGTCCCAGCCGGCGAGCAGCTTCGCGTTGGCGAGGGTGGCGTCGATCTTGGCGCGGTTGCGGATGATGCCCTCGTCGGCGAGGAGCCGCTCGCGGTCCGCCTCGCCGAAGCCGGCCACCGAGGCGATCTCGAAGTCGGCGAAGGCCCGCCGGAAGCCCTCGCGGCGGCGCAGGATCGTGATCCAGGACAGGCCCGACTGGAAGGCCTCCAGGCAGAGCCGCTCGAACAGCGCGTCGTCGCCGTGGACCGGGCGGCCCCACTCCTCGTCGTGGTACGTCACGTAGTCCTCGGCCGACAGGCCCCAGGGGCAGCGGAGCCGCCCGTCCGGGCCGGGGACCGCCCCGCCGGTCACTGCTGGTCGCCTTCGCGGTCCGGGCCCGCGGCGGCGCCGGCGAGGGCCTCCTCCAGCTCGGCGATCCGCGCGTCCCGCTCGGCGATCTCGGCTCCCAGCCGGACCAGGACGTCGTCCACGTCCGCCATCCGGTAGCCGCGAGCGGCGACGGGGAGGCGGAGCGCCTCGACGTCGGCGCGGTCCACCGGCCGGGCCGCCGGCAGGGGGTCGACGAGCTGCTCGGGCGCCACCTCGGGCAGCACCTCGCTGTCGCCGCCGCCGACCACGGCCAGGGTCACCGCGGCCACGACCACGACCATCGTGATGAGCAGAAACCAGAACACCTGCGCGCCTCTCCCCGGAGTGGAAATCGTCCCGTGCCGATCGTGCCATGCGCCACCGGCGGTTAGGGTCACAGGCGAACGGACGCGAGGGAGGACAAAAGGGATGCTGCGCTTGGGACGGCGTGAATTCGGGCCGCACGAGCCGGTGATCATGGCGATCGTGAACCGGACCCCGGACTCCTTCTACGACCAGGGCGCGACCTTCCGGGACGAGCCGGCGCTCGCCCGGGTCGAGCAGGCGGTCGCCGAGGGCGCGGCGATCATCGACATCGGCGGGGTCAAGGCGGGCCCCGGCGAGGAGGTGACGGCCGAGGAGGAGGCGCGCCGCACGGTCGGCTTCGTGGCCGAGGTCCGCAGGCGCCACCCCGACGTGGTGATCAGCGTGGACACCTGGCGGGCCGACGTCGGCGCGGCCGTCTGCGAGGCGGGCGCGGACGTCCTCAACGACGCGTGGGGCGGGGTCGACCCGGGTCTCGCGGAGGTGGCCGCCAAGTACGGCGCCGGCCTCGTCTGCACGCACGCCGGTGGCGCGGAGCCCCGGACGCGGCCGCACCGGGTGGGGTACGACGACGTGATGGCCGACATCCTGCGCGTCACGGTCGGGCTCGCGGAGCGGGCGGCGGCGCTGGGCGTCCGCCGGGACGCGATCATGATCGACCCGGGCCACGACTTCGGGAAGAACACCCGGCACAGCCTGGAGGCGACCCGCCGGCTCGGCGAGATGACGGACACGGGGTGGCCCGTGCTGGTGTCCCTGTCGAACAAGGACTTCGTGGGCGAGACGCTGGACCGGCCCGTGAAGGAGCGGGTGCTCGGGACGCTGGCGACGACGGCGGTGTCGGCCTGGCTCGGGGCGCGGGTGTACCGGGTGCACGAGGTCGCCGAGACCCGGCAGGTCCTGGACATGGTGGCGTCCATCGCCGGGCACCGGCCGCCGGCCGTGGCCCGGCGCGGGCTGGCCTGACGGGGCGGCCGGGGGTGCCGCCGGGAGGGCGGCCGGTCGCGCCACCCGCTCCGTCCCCGGAGGCGGGTGCGCACGAGCCGGCCGGTCCCGGGCGGCGCACCTACTTGCCGGTCTCCTTCGTCACCAGGGCGACCGCCTCGTCCACGTCGTCCGTGACGTGGAAGAGGAGGAGGTCGCGCTCGGACGCCTTGCCGCCGGCGACGACGGAGTCGCGCAGCCAGTCGACGAGGCCCTTCCAGTACTGCGTGCCGAAGAGCACGATCGGGAAGCGGGTGACCTTGCGGGTCTGCACCAGGGTGAGCGCCTCGAAGAGCTCGTCGAGGGTGCCGAGGCCGCCGGGCAGGACGACGAAGCCCTGCGCGTACTTCACGAACATCGTCTTGCGGACGAAGAAGTAGCGGAAGTTCACGCCGATGTCGACGTGCTGGTTGAGCCCCTGCTCGAAGGGGAGCTCGATGCCGAGGCCGACGGACACGCCCTTGGCCTCCCGCGCGCCCTTGTTTGCCGCCTCCATGGCACCCGGGCCGCCGCCCGTGATGACCGCGAAGCCGGCCTCGACGAGCGCGCGGCCGATCCGTACGCCCGCCTCGTACTCCGGCGAGTCCTGCTTCGTGCGGGCGGAGCCGAAGACGCTGATGGCGCTCGGCAGTTCGGCGAGGGCGCCGAAGCCCTCGACGAACTCGGACTGGATGCGCATGACGCGCCAGGGGTCGGTGTGCACCCACTCCGAGTCACCCTCGGTGTCGAGCAGCCGCTGGTCCGTCGTCCCCGGCTGGACCTGGTCCCTGCGCCGCAGCACCGGACCGAGACGCTGCTCCTCGGGCTTCGCCATTCCCTCGGGAATGCCCATGGCCTGCTCCCTCCGCCGATCGGCGATCAGCTGTCGATCGACCGCCAACTGATCTTCTGGTCCGGCCAGAGTAGGACGACAGAGGTGACGAAACGCGAAATTACGGAAGTCAGGCAGTGAGCCAGTCGCGGAGCCGTGCCTCGCAGTGGTGGATCCGGTCGACGGGGACGTGCTCGTCCCGCTTGTGCGCGTAGATCGGATCGCCCGGTCCGTAGTTGACGGCGGGGACGCCGAGGGCGCTGAACCGGGAGACGTCGGTCCAGCCGAACTTGGGCTGGGCGCTGCCGCCGACGGCCTTCATGAAGGCCTCGGCGGCCGGGTGGGACAGGCCGGGCAGGGCGCCGGGGCTCTCGTCGTCGACGACGAACTCGGAGATGTCGCAGCCGTCGAAGAACTCCCGGACGTAGGCGAGGGCCTCGGCCGGGGAGCGGTCGGGCGCGTACCGGTAGTTGACGGTGACGGCGCAGGCGTCGGGGATGACGTTGGTGGCGACGCCGCCGGTGATCGCCACGGCGTTGAGGCCCTCGTGGTACTCCAGGCCGTCGATGACGGGCTTGCGCGGCTCGTAGGCGGCGAGGCGGGCGAGGATCGGGGCGGCGGTGTGGATGGCGTTGGAGCCCGTCCAGGAGCGCGCGGAGTGGGCCCGCTCGCCCGCCGTGTGCAGGATGACGCGCAGCGTGCCCTGGCAGCCGCCCTCGACCTGGGCGTCGGAGGGCTCCAGGAGGACGGCGAAGTCGCCCTCCAGCCAGTCGGGGTGCGCGGCGGCGATCTTGCCGAGGCCGTTGAGGTCGGCGGCGACCTCCTCGTTGTCGTAGAAGACGAACGTGAGGTCGCGGTTGGGCTCGGTGACGGTCGCGGCGATCCGCAGCTGGACGGCGACGCCGGACTTCATGTCGGAGGTGCCGCAGCCCCACAGGATGCCGTCCTCGTCGAGCCGCGAGGGCACGTTGTCGGCGATCGGCACGGTGTCGATGTGGCCGGCGAGGACGACGCGCTCGGCGCGGCCGAGGCGGGTCCGGGCGACGACGTTGTTGCCGTACCGGTCGACGGTGAGGTGCGGCAGGAGGCGCAGGGCCTGCTCGATCGCGTCCGCGAGCGGCTGCTCGGTCCCGCTGACGGACGGGAAGTCGACGAGGGCGGCGGTGAGCGCGGCCCCGTCCTGGTACAGGTCGAGGGGGCCGTCGAGCGGGGTGATGTCTGCCATGTGCCGACCCTAACGCGCCCTCCAGTACGGTGGGCCCGTGTCCGAGCCCACCCGCCCCCGCCGTCGCGGCCGCCTCGCCCGTTCCGCGGCCGCCTTCGCCGTGCTCCTCGGCCTGGCCTCCTACGTGGCCGTCCACCAGGTGACGGGGAGCAAGGGCGCGCCACGCTGCACGGTGGGCAGCGGTGAGAACCGGTACGAGTTCACTCCGGAGCAGGCGTCCAACGCGGCGACGATCTCCGCCGTGGGCACGACCAGGGGGCTGCCGGAGCGGGCGGTGACGATCGCGCTGGCGACGGCGCTCCAGGAGTCGGGCCTGCGGAACATCGAGCACGGCGACCGGGACTCGCTGGGCCTCTTCCAGCAGCGGCCCTCGCAGGGCTGGGGGACGCCGGCGCAGATCATGGACCCGGTCTACTCGGCGGGGAAGTTCTACGCGGGCCTGGAGAAGGTCCCGGGGTACTCGCGGCTGCCGCTGACGGTGGCGGCGCAGAAGGTGCAGCGGAGCGGCTACCCGCAGGCGTACGCGAAGCACGAGCCGGACGCCACGCTCCTCTCGGCCGCGCTGACGGGCCGGTCGGCGGCCGCGCTGATCTGTACGACGAGCGAGGTGGAGGGGCCGCCGGGCGATCCCGAGCGGTTCCGCGCGGAGCTGGTGCGCGCCTTCGGCGAGAAGGCGGCCCCGGAGGCGGTGACGGGCGGTCCGAGCGCGGGCCGGTCGGCGTCGGAGCCCGTGGTGCTCACGCTGCCGGTGCGGGCGGCGGGCGGCTCGGCGCCGGGGTCCGGCGCGGACGGGCGGCGCGGCTGGGAGCTGGCGCAGTGGGCGGTGGCGCGGGCGGACGAGCTGCGCGTCGCGGAGGTCGGGTACCGGGACCGGGTGTGGCGGGCGGGCGAGGCCGACGGCGGCTGGTCGAAGTCCTCGGGCGCGCCGGCCGCGGACGACGCGAAGACCGGCGGGGAATCCGGCGTCGAGTACGTCCGCGTCCGCCTCGCGCAGTAGCCGGTCACGCGTACGGTCGTTCACTCGGCGGTGGCACGGCGCCGTCCGGCGCGCGAGGAATTCGACACGCGGCCGGGCCCGAGTTTCCCGGCGTC
Organism: Streptomyces sp. NPDC043176; assembly: GCF_056436715.1. NCBI lineage: Bacteria > Bacillati > Actinomycetota > Actinomycetes > Kitasatosporales > Streptomycetaceae > Streptomyces > Streptomyces sp. NPDC043176. Next base: position 171,891 of record NZ_JBWKCA010000001.1, on the reverse strand, counting down.
ACTCCACCCCCACAAGTCCCTTGTGACACAAGGGAAGTGACGGTTCGGCAGGCTCCCGCACAATGACGCGTTCGTCCGTTTTCCTCCCCACCCGACAATACGACGCATTGCCAACTCTTTACCTTCGACCTCCGCAACCTCTCCCGCCCCAGGGCCGGTTGTCACTGCGTCCGAACGCACACGTCGCACCTCGTCGAAGGAGCACCATGTCCCTCCCCCTGACCCGCCGGATCGCCCGCGCCGCCCTCCTGATCGCGGCCGGAGCAGCCCCCGTGGTCGGTGCGGCCGGCTCCGCGAGCGCCCTGGACCACGGCATCGTCCCGACCGGCGCCCTCGGCGGCGTCACCGCCCTGGACGCCGCGGGCGCGGGCAACGCCGTCGACAGCGCCTCCCAGACCACCACCGGCGTCGTCGGCGCCGCCGGCGGCCAGGCCGTCGGCACGGCCGTCCCCGCCACGGGCAAGGCCGTCGGCGCCGCCGGCAAGACGGCCACCCCGGCCGCCCAGAAGGTGGCCGGCGACACGGCCGGCAGCGCGGGCGAGGTCGTCGGCAAGACGGCCGGCGCCGCCGCCGAGGGCGCCGAGGCGCCGACCGGGGGCGCCCTCGGCGGCGGCCTCGGGAACCTGCCGACCGGCCAGGCGCTCGGCGCCGCGCCGCTGGGCGGCCTGCCCATCGGCTGACCGGCGCCACGACGCACGGAGGGCCCGGGGAGCTTTCGCTCCCCGGGCCCTCCGGCGTTCCGTACTCAGCCCAGGCGCTTGACGGCCGCCTCGACCCGCTCGTCCGTCGCCGTGAACGCCACCCGCACGAAGCGCTCCCCGGCCTCGCCGTAGAAGTCGCCGGGCGCCACCAGGACGCCCTTCTCCGCCAGGTACGCCACGGTGTCCCAGCACGGCTCGTCCCGGGTCGCCCACAGGTACAGGCTCGCCTCGCTGTGCTCGATCCGGAAGCCGTGCGCCTCCAGGGCCGCCCGCAGCGCCGCCCGCCGGGCCGCGTACCGCTCGCGCTGCTCGGCCACGTGCGCGTCGTCGCCGAGCGCGGCGACCGTGGCCGCCTGGACCGGGGCCGCGGTCATCATGCCGCCGTGCTTGCGGATCCGGAGCAGCTCGCCGAGGACGGCCGCGTCGCCCGCGACGAACGCGGCCCGGTAGCCGGCCAGGTTGGAGCGCTTGGACAGCGAGTGGACGGCGACGATGCCGTCGTAGGAACCGCCGCAGACGTCCGGGTGCAGGACCGAGACCGGGTCGGCCTCCCAGCCCAGCTCCAGGTAGCACTCGTCGGAGAAGACGAGCACGCCGTGCTCGCGCGCCCAGGCCACGATCCGGGTCAGCTCGTCCTTGCCCAGGACCTTGCCGGTCGGGTTGGACGGGGAGTTGAGCCAGAGCAGCTTCAGCCCGGCCGGGTCGAGCTCGGTCGGGTCGTCGTAGACCACCGGCTCCGCGCCGCAGAGCCGCGCGCCGACCTCGTACGTCGGGTAGGCGAGCCGCGGGTACGCCACCTTGTCCCCGGCGCCGAGCCCCAGCTGCGTCGGCAGCCAGGCCACCAGCTCCTTGGAGCCCACCACCGGCAGGACGTTCTCGTGGGCGAAGCCCACCGCGCCGAGGCGCCGCCCGCACCAGCCGGTGAGCGCGTCCCGCAGTTCCTTCGTCCCCCACACCGTGGGATAGCCCGGCGAGTCCGCCGCCGCGACCAGGGCGTCCTGGATCAGCGCGGGGACCGGGTCGACGGGGGTGCCGACGGAGAGGTCCACGATTCCGTCCGGGTGCGCCTGGGCCGTCTTCTTGTACGGCTCCAGCTTGTCCCAGGGGAAGACGGGCAGGCGCGAAGAGACTGCGCTCACGGGTTGGCTCTCACTTCCTCTTGCGTACGGGAAAACGCCTCGGTCCCGTACGGCAGCCGAGGCCGTACGGGACCGGATGCGGTCGATCAGCCGTTCTGCGGCGGCAGGGCGGCGATGAACGGGTGGTCCCGCTCGATCTCGCCGAGCTTGGAGGCACCACCGGGCGAACCGAGGTCGTCGAAGAACTCGACGTTCGCCTTGTAGTAGTCCTTCCACTCCTCCGGGGTGTCGTCCTCGTAGAAGATCGCCTCGACCGGGCAGACCGGCTCACAGGCCCCACAGTCGACGCATTCGTCCGGGTGGATGTACAAGGACCGCTTGCCCTCGTAGATGCAGTCGACGGGGCACTCCTCGATGCACGCCTTGTCCTTCACGTCGACACAAGGCTGCGCGATGACGTAGGTCACGCTGTCGTTCCTCCTCGATAGGGCTGGTCTGCGCGGGAGCGCGGCGTCGTCGATGCCCGCCCCTAGTATCTCCGTTCTTGGGTGCGATCCGAACAGGAGGGGCGGAGAAGCTGTGGAATTCACCGGCGGAGGGCGCCTTGAGGTCCGCATCACCAGCGCTGACGTGGGAAAACGTGTCTCCGTTCGGTGCGTGACGGGGATGTCGGCCGCGGGCGGGAAATACACCGATGCGGTCGGAGTTCTCACATCATGGGACTCCGGTGTGCTCCTGATCACACGCAAGGACGGTGAAGGCGTCCGGATCGCGGAGTCCTCGCTGGTCGCGGGGAAGGTCGTGCCGGCCGCCCCGGCCCGCCGCCGCGGCCCCTCCGCGACCTTCCCCGAACTCGCCAGGGCCACCGCGCGCGCGTGGCTGCCGCTGGAGAGCGAGGCGCTCGGCGACTGGACGCTCAGGGCCTCCGACGGGTTCACCCGCCGGGCCAACTCGGCGCTTCCGCTCGGGGAGCCCGGGCTGCCGGTGGCCGAGGCGCTGATCCGCGTGCGGGACTGGTACGCGGCCCGGAGCCTGCCCGCGTACGTCCAGACCGCGACCGGCGCCGAGGGCACGCAGGAGCTCCTGTGCGCCGAACTCGACCGCCACGGCTGGCGGCGCGAGGTCTCCGCCGAGGTGCGCGTCGCCGCCCTGGCCCCGATCGGCGACCTCGACGCCGACGTCTCCGCCGTACGCCTCTCGCGAACGGTCGACGACGCCTGGCTGAGCCGCTACCGGCGCTTCGCGGAGGCGGGCCCGGCGGTCCGGTCCGTCCTCGCCTCCGGGCCGAGTGTGTGGTTCGCGTCCGTGGCGGGCACGGGTGGGGTACCGGCGGCCATCGGCCGCTGCGTCGTGGACGGGCGCTGGGCCGGCTTCATGGCCGTCGAGGTCGACCCGGACCAGCGGCGCCGCGGCCTGGCGACGTCCGTCATGACGGCCCTCGCCCGACAGGCGCTGGACGAGGGCGCGTCGGCGGCCTGGCTCCAGGTGGAGACGGACAACGACGGCGCGCGGGCGCTGTACGACGGGATGGGCTTCGCGGCCCACCACCACTACCACCACTACCGATGGGCGGAGGCGTGACGGCGGAGGGACCACCGGACGGGGACGACGACTGGCGGCGGGAGTTCGCCGAGGAGGCGCGGGCGGAGCGGCCCGACCTGGCGCGGCTGTGCCTGCTGGTCGGGGCGGTGGCCGACCCCGCCGTGACCCGGCGCGACCTCGACGAGGCCGAGATCGAACTCGACCGCCTCGCCGGGCTCGTCCCGTACGCCACGCGGATCACCGGCGGCTGGGCGGCCGAGCTCGCGGCGCTCCTCGGCGTCCGCGAGGGCTTCGAGGGGGTGCCGGCGGACTACCAGCGCCTGGAGTCCTCGCTCCTGCACGAGGTGCTCCGGCGGCGGCGGGGTCTGCCGATCCTGCTCTCCGTGGTCTGGATGGAGGTCGCCCGCCGGGCCGGCGCCCCCGTGTACGGCCTCGGCCTGCCCGGCCACTTCGTCGTGGGCTTCGGCGACCCGGCCGACCTGAACCTCGCCGACCCGTTCGCGGGCGGGCGCGCCATGACCGGCGCCGACGCCGAGCTCCTGGTGGCGAGCGCGACGGGCGAGGCGCTCGACCGTTCGATGCTCCGCCCGGCCGAGCCCGGCGCGATCGTGCTGCGCATCCTGAACAACATCCGCGCCTGGGCCGCGTCCCGCCCCGAGCGCTCCGACGTGGCCCTGTGGGCGGTGGAGCTCTCCCTGCTGCTCCCCTCCCATCCGGCCAGGCTCCGCTACGAGCGTGCCGAACTCCTCGTCCAGCGCGGGGAGTTCCTGACGGGCGCGCGGGAGATGGAGGCGTACGCGCAGGTGATGGACGCGGTGGACCCCGACTCGGCGACCACCATCCGGCGCCGCGCCCAGGCGGCGAGGGCCCTGCTCAACTAGGTTCCGTCCGGAAGGCCCCGCCCGGCTCCGCCTTCCGGACGGGCCCGGCGGCCGCCCACGCGTCACGCCCGGGCCCCGGCGCGGGCGGGGGCAGAATGCGGGCATGCCACTGACCGCGGACATCCTCGTCGCCCTCGTCGCCCTGCTGCACGCCTACATCCTGGTGATGGAGATGTTCCTGTGGGAGAAGGAGACCGGGCGGGGGTTCTCCGGCTTCGACGCCCGGATGGCCCGGGCCACCGCGCCCATGGCCGCCAACCAGGGCCTCTACAACGGCTTCCTCGCCGCAGGCCTGGTCTGGGGCCTCGTCGCGGACGACCCGACCGGCTTCGGCGCCCAGGTGTTCTTCCTGTCCTGCGTCGTCGTCGCGGGCCTCTACGGCGCCGCCACCGCCAACCGCCGCATCCTGTTCGCCCAGGCCCTGCCCGGCGCGCTCGCCCTCTCCGCCGTGCTCGTGGCGCACTGACCCTCCTGGCGCGGACACTCCTGACGCGCCCCGCGCCGCCACGCGCCCGCGTCCCCACGCGGCGAGCCCCCGTCCCGGGAGGGGACGGGGGCTCGGACGCCGGGGCGGGTGCGGTCAGCCTTCGCCGCTGAGGTCGATCGTCTTGGTCCGCTCGGCGAGGGTCTTGCCGCGGAGGGCGTCGCGCATCACGAAGGCGACGTCGTCGGCGGAGACCTCGTGCTTGGTGCCGTCGCCCTTGGTGATCATGATGCCGTCGAAGGCGCCGTCGAGGAGCCGGTCGATCGCCTTCTTGTCGTAGACCTCGACCAGGTGGCCGTCGACGGCCTTCATGGAGAGGATCTGCGGCAGGGAGCGCGCCGGACCGAAGTCGATCTTCTTGCCGCCCGCCTGGATCCGGATCAGGCCGGACATGGCGGGCGTCGCGAACTCCTTCATCGCCCGGTCCAGCTCGGCCTGGGTGATCGTCGGCTGCCGGGTGGTGACCGGGAGTTCGACGAGCCGGCCCTGGCCGGTCTCGACCTGGGCGCGGAAGGCGTCCTGGACGGAGATCATCGAGCGCTGGACGTCCAGGCCCTTGCCGGGCTTGCCCGGCACCGCGGTCACCTTGTTCGGCGCGAAGAGGATCGTGCCCTCGGTCGCCGAGGCCGAGCTGCCCGCCAGGTCGGTGAGGGCGACCGCCAGCTTCTCCTTGTCGACCGGGAAGACCGGCCGGGCGATCCGCTCGCCGCCGAAGAGGGAGCCGATGACGGAGACCGGGTTGTAGTCGCTGCCGGCCGCCGCGCGGACGGTCTCCTGGCTGTCCAGCGCCAGGCCCGCCTTGTCGGGGGCCAGCTGGACCCTGTCGCCGCCGATGCCGAGCTGGAGCGGCGCGTGGGCGCGCGTGCCGAGGGCCGCCTCCAGCTTGTTGACGGCCTCCTCCTTCGTGCCGCCGCCGATGTCCACCCCGAGGACGGTGGTGCCCTTCGGGACGTCGGAGTGGTTGAGGAGGAGCCCGGCGCCGTACGCGACGCCGGCCAGGCCGAAGACGCCGGCCGCGACGAGGACCAGCTTGGAGCGGCCCTTCTTCGCCGGGGCGCGGGCGGGCGCGGGCGCCGGACGCGGCGCCGGGGCGGGCGCGGGGCTCGCCTGCTCGTCGAGGCGCGGGGTGGGGTTCGGCCGGGCCGCGGTCGGCGGGACCACGGGGATGCCGCTGGTGAGCGTGTCCCCGGAGACGTGGCCGGCGCCGCCGTCGGCCTGCGCGGCCCGTCCGGGCCCGGACGGCCGTCCGGCCGCCGGGGCGGGCGCCTGCGGCGTGAGGATCGCGGTGTCGTCCGACATGCGGGGGGCCGCGCCGCCGGGGAACGGGGAGCCCGCCCCCTGCGCCGGGGACTGTCCCTGCGGCCGGCCGGGGACCTGGCCCTGGAAGGGGCCGGGGCCGCCGAGGTTCGCGGTGCCGGTGACGGGCCCGGTGGTCGGGCCCGCGGGGGCCGCGGGGCCGTGGTGGGCGGGCGTGCCGCCGGCGGGGGTGCCGGTGTACCTCGGCGTGCCGCCGGCCGGGGTCCCGTCGTACCTCGGCGTGCCGCCGGCCGGGGTCCCGTCGTACCTCGGCGTGCCGCCCGCGGGCGTCCCGTCGTACCCGGGGATGCCGCCGGCCGGGGTCCCGTCGTACCTCGGCGTGCCGCCCGCGGGGGTGCCGGTGCACATCGGGGTTCCGCCGGCCGGGGTCCCGTCGTACCTCGGGGTGCCGCCGGCGGGGGTGCCGCTGTCGTAGAGGGGGTTGCCGGTGGCCTGGGCCGGGGTGACCGGGCGGCTCGACGGGGTGCTGCCGACGGTCGGGACGCCGGAGGTCGCCGAGCCGGCGAAGCCGGTGCCCTGGGTGTCCGGGCCGGGGGCCTGCGGGGCGGGCTTGAGGCTGGGCGCCGGGGCGGCGGGCAGGGCCGGGGCGGCGGGCGCGGGGGCCGCCGCCTTGCGCGGGGCGAACCAGTCGCTGGTCCCCTTCGCCTTCGGGGCCTCCTCGGCACGCGGCGGCTCCGGGGCGGCCGCGGGCGCGGGCTCCGGCTCGGCGGCGGGGGCCGGCTCGGGCTCGGGCTCCGCGGCGGGTGCCTCGTTGACCGTCTGGCGGACCACGACCGGCGGGATCGGACGCGAACCCGGGATGTTGATCCGGATCCGGGTCGTCAGGGTCGTCTCCGTCTTGGGCTCCTCCGGCGGCGCGGGCGCGGCAGGGGTCTCCTCCGGCGCGTCCTGCGTGGGGTGGAGCGACGGATACTGGCGGGATCCGTACGGCGGTGTACCCGAGGGGTACGCGGCTCCACCGCGCCCCTGGGCGCCGGAGGACGAATTGTCAGTCTCTCGACCAGATTCACGACTCAAAGCAGGATCTCCCGGTTGGCTCCACCGCCCGCTCTTGCAGATGCTCGTGTAACCCGGGCGGTTCGGCGGCGCGCACCACCATACTGTCCGCCGCCGTCTCGCACCCGATCCCCCGGTGACGTACGACGGTCATTCCGGCCGAAGTCGGGACGTCCCCGGACTCAAGTAGTCCTGTTCAGGGGGTCGGTCGCGGCAGCCGGGAGAGCGTGGTGCACATCACAGCGACGGCCATTCCCCCGAAGAGGTAGACCAGCTCGCCGACGCCTCCGCCGAACACCCCGTCGCCCTCGGGGCGTCCGAGGCTGAGCAGGACGATCACGACGAGCCAGCCGCCGCCGGCCGCGGCGACGGCGACCTGGGTGCCGGTGGCCCGCAGCCCGCCGTAGAAGAGGGCGGCGGTGGCGAGCAGCGCGAGGAACAAGCCGCCGGGGAACCAGGCCGCTTGGACCAGGGCGCCGGCGGCGGCGACGAGGGCGCCGAGGACGACCAGAAGGGCATACCAGGCATATCGGACGGCCGGGGAGGGCATCGCGGCGCTCACGCGGTCACCCCCGCGAAGAGGTCGGTCTCGCGGACGCCGGCGGGGGCGCCGGAGGTGCCCTGGGCCAACTCGTAGTACTCGGTGGTGAGGATCGGCTGGCCGAGGTCGTTGGAGAGGGCGAAGAAGGGACCGTCGACGGCGACTTGGGTGGCGTGCGCGGCCATGGCGGCGCTCTTGCGGGCCGCGTGCTCGGGAGCGGCCTCGATCTCGGCGGTGATCCGGTCCTCGTCGACGACGCCGGGGACGTCGTCGACGGCCGCGACGGCAGGGAAGGCGGAGCCCTCGGCGCGGAGCCGGGCGAACCCTTCCTCGACGACCGGCCGGGGCACGCGGTTCCAGTAGACCTTGGCGATCGTGTGGGCGGGACCGAGGTCGGGCCGGTAGCCGGGATCGGCGGCGAGTTCGGCGGCGCGGGTGGCGACCCGGTGGGCCTGGATGTGGTCGGGGTGTCCGTAGCCGCCGTCGGGGTCGTAGGTGACCAGGACCTGCGGGCGGATCTCGCGGATCACCTCGACGAGGTACGGGGCCGCGGTGTCGACGTCGGTGTTCCAGAACGCGGTGTCGCGCCTGTTCTGCTCGACGCCCATCATTCCGGAGTCGCGGAAGCGACCGGGGCCACCGAGGAAGCGGTGGTCGGTGACGCCCAGCTCGCGCATCGCGGCGGCGAGTTCGCCCACGCGGTGCGGGCCGAGCCGGTCCTCCCGGTCGGGGGCCAGATGGGCGAGGTCGGGCGGGATGACCTCGCCCTCCTCGCCGAGCGTGCAGGTGACCAGGGTGACAAGGGCGCCCTCGGCCGCGTACCTGGCCATGGTGGCGCCGTTGTTGATCGACTCGTCGTCCGGGTGCGCGTGCACGAGGAGCAGACGACGGGCGGGGAGATCGGTCATGTCCCCACCCTACGAGACCCCTCCCGCGCGAGTTCCGAACCCCGGGGCCCGGCCGGGGCGGAACCCCTCCGGGTCAGAACTTGAGGCCGCCGATCATGCCCGCCACGTTCGTGGTGAAGGTGCTGATCGACGAGGCCATGGACGAGCTCGCCAGGTAGAAGCCCAGGAGCGCGCAGACCGCCGCATGTCCAGCCTTCAGCCCGGATTTCCGGATCAGCAGGAAGACGACGATCGCCAGCAGCACCACCGCCGAAATCGAGAGTGCCACGGCGGTTCACCTCCACACTTCTTCGGTCGGATATTCGAGCGGACAGGGCAGCGCGCATGTGCCAGTCGGGTACATACCCACCTAGCGCTACGGATCATAACTATCCGTGCCATCGCATCGATCGGCGGACGGAGGCACGCGGGGGGCGCACAGCGCTACTTTCGGCCTCATGACCTCGACTCCACAGCAGCCGGCCACCCCCCGGGCCCCGCTCTCCTTCCCGCGCCAGCTCGCCCGGACCCAGCGGTTCACCCTGGGCGCTCCGCGGGGGTTCTCGGTCTCCCCGGACGGGGAACGGGTGGTGTTCGTCCGCTCCGGTTCGGGCGCCGACCGCTCGCACCGGCTGTGGGTGCTCGACCTGCCGCCGGGCGGCGATCCGGTGGAGCGGCTCGTCGCCGACCCGGCGGTGCTGCTCGCGGGCGCCGAGGAGGAGCTGTCGCCGGAGGAGCGGGCGCGCCGGGAGCGGAGCCGGGAGGGCTCCGGCGGCATCGTGACGTACGCGGTGGACGGGGCGGTGGAGCTGGCGGCGTTCGCCCTGTCGGGACGGTTGTTCGCGGCGGAACTGCGGGCGGGGACGGCTCGGGACCTGGAGGTGCCGGGCCCGGTCGTCGACCCCCGCCCCTCACCGGACGGGCGGCTCGTCGCGTACGTCACGGAGGGCGCGCTGCGGGTGGTGGGCGCGGACGGCTCGGGCGACAGGGAACTCGCCGCTCCGGAAGACGGGCACGTCTCCTACGGATTGGCCGAATTCATCGCCTCCGAGGAGATGGGGCGCGACCGCGGCTACTGGTGGTCCCCGAGCGCGGATCGACTGCTCGTGGCGCGGGTGGACGACCGGCCGGTGCGGCGCTGGTGGATCGCGGACCCGGCGCATCCGGAGCGGGAGCCGCAGCGGGTGGGGTACCCGGCGGCGGGGACGGCGAACGCGGAGGTGCGGCTCCTCCTGGTGGGCCTCGACGGGGCGCGCGCCGAGGTGGTGTGGGACCGGGAGCGGTATCCGTACCTCGCGCGGGTGCACTGGTCGGCCGCCGGGGCGCCGCTGCTGCTGGTACAGACCCGGGAGCAGCGGGAGCAGGCGTTCCTGGCGGTGGACGTGGAGTCGGGGACGACCTCCGTCGTGCGGGTGGAGGCGGACCCTGCGTGGCTGGAGCCGCACCGGGGGGTGCCCGCGTGGGGGCCCGGTGGCGGGCTCGTGCGGATCTCGGACGAGAGCGGGGCGCGCGTCCTGGCCGTCGGCGACGACGCGTGGACGGGCGCGGACCTGCACGTGCGGGCGGTGCTCGACGTCGGCGCGGACGACGTGCTCGTGTCGGCGTCGGCGGGCGAGGCGGCGGCGCGGCCGGAGACCGGCGAGATCCACGTGTACCGGGTGTCGGCGGCGAAGGGGGCCCGGCGGCTCTCGGAGGGCGTCGGGGTGCACGCGGCCGTGCGCTGCGGGGCGGTCGCGGTCCTGGTGTCGGCGCGGCCCGGCGAGCCGGGGAGCGTGGCGCGGGTGCTGCGGGACGGCGAGCAGGTCGCGGTGGTGGCCTCGGACGCGCAACGGCCGGTGATCTCCGCCCGGGTGCGGCTCACCGAGGCCGGTGCCCGGCGCATCCCGTGCGCGGTGCTGCTGCCCTCGGGATACGAGGAGGGCGACGGGCCGCTGCCGGTCCTGATGGATCCGTACGGCGGTCCGCACGGGCAGCGGGTGGTCGCGGCGCACAACCCGTATCTGACGTCCCAGTGGTTCGCCGACCAGGGCTTCGCGGTGATCGTGGCCGACGGGCGGGGCATGCCGGGCCGCTCCCCCGCCTGGGAGAAGGCGATCCTGCGGGACCTGACGCCGACGCTCGACGACCAGGTGGAGGCGCTGCTCGCGCTGGCCGGGCGGTTCCCGCTCGACCTGGGGCGGGTGGCGGTGCGCGGCTGGTCGTACGGCGGCTATCTGGCGGCCCGGGCGGTGCTCCAGCGGCCCGATGTCTTCCACGCGGCGGTCGTGGGCGCGCCGGTGGCGGACTGGCGGCTGTACGACACCCACTACACGGAGCGGTACCTCGGCACCCCGCAGGACGACCCGGAGGTGTACGCGGCGCAGTCGCTGCTGAGCGACGACGGGCTCACGGCTGCCGAGGGCCCGGCCCGGCCGATGATGATCGTGCACGGGCTCGCCGACGACAACGTGGTGGTGGCGCACGCGCTGCGGCTGTCCTCCGCCCTGCTGGCGGCGGGCCGGCCGCACGAGGTGCTGCCGCTGTCGGGGGTCACGCACATGACCCCGCAGGAGCAGGTGGCGGAGAACCTGCTCCTGCTGCAGGTGGACTTCCTGAAGCGGGCGCTCGCCTCGGCGGGGTGACGGGCGCCCCCGGCGGCCGGCCCGGTCACCACCCCGGCGGCGGCGGGGAGGGCGGGGCCGGGGGCAGCGCCCCGGCCGGCCCGTAGGAGCCGTACGGGCCGGGCCGGCCGTACGGCGTGTGCGGGCCGTACGGCCCGTACGGGGCGGGTGCGGGGTCCTGGGTGCCGCGCGCGGCGAGGAGGACGAGCACGGCGATGCCGGCGAGGAGTCCGAAGACGGCGCTGAGGAGGCTCAGTTGCTGGGCGGTGGGGAGCTCGTCGGCGTGGGTGACCAGTTCGTACCGGACGGCCCGCGCCACCTCGGCGAGACCGCCGGCCGTCAGGAATCCGCCGGCGAGCAGGCCGAACGCCCTGGTGTGGCGGGCCCGGGCGAAGGCGGAGCCGGCGGCCGTGGCGTACAGGCCGACGAGCATCACCGCCAGCCAGCCGGGCGGCGGCGCGAGGGCCGGCTTGACGACGGAGCGGCCGCCGGTGAGCCGGTCGACGGTGACCTCGGCCGGCAGTTCGCTCGCCCAGTACACCTCCCACACCGTCAGGACGGCGGCGGCGACCCCGAGGAGGATGCCGGCGGCGACGGCACGGCCCGTGGGGGGCCGGGTGGGGAGTTGTTCGTACGCGGCGGTCGCCGGGCGCCGGCCCGCCGCGGCGGTGACGACCAGACCGGCGGCGAGGGCCAGTTCGGCGAGGGCCGTGACCAGGGCCCCGCTGTCCGGCGCCCACAGCCCGGGCAGCCGCAGGGCGAGCGTGACCGTGCCGGTGGCGGCGAGGGCGGAGGCCGCGTGCCGGGACCGCAGGGCGGCGACGGCGCCGGCCGCGGAGACGGCGAGCAGCACCGGGTCGGTGAGCGAGGTGGCGGCCCGCCCCCGCATCAGGAAGAAGTGGTCCCCGGCCCAGTACCACGCGAGGTCGGTGGGCGACCCGAGGGCGGCGAGGTCCTTGAGGATCCACACGGCGGTGATGAGGGCGAGCGCGGCGCAGAGCGCGGCGCCCGTGAGACGTGCCGGTCGTGTCACAGTCACGGACCCGATACTCACGGTCGCGACCGACCGAAACAAGCGGTTCCGCATGTACGGCGGAAGACGGGTGCGCCACGGCGGGGCCGCGGGCCGGGACGGGATGCGGCCGGCCGGGACGCGCGAGGCGCCCGGCCGGCCTACGGCACCCGCACGGCCGTACGCATCCGAGCCTGCCGTGTCCGTATATCGGAGAAGATTCGGGCAAGTTGCCCTCGGGTTAAAGGAACTTGGGCCCCTTCCCGCCGGGCGGCTCGCGGCCCGGGCCCCGCTCGCCGGGCCCCGCTCCGGTGTCCTCCGGCGGGACCACCTGCTTCTCCTCGGCGAAGTGGCAGGCCGACGGGTGCCTGGCCGGGCTTTCGGTGAGCCGGAAGGCGGCCGGGACGGCGAGTTCGGGGACCTCCAGGGCGCAGCGCTCCTGGGCCTTCCAGCAGCGGGTGCGGAAGCGGCAGCCGGACGGGATGGCGGCCGGCGAGGGGACGTCGCCGGTGAGGATGATCCGCTCGCGGTGCGCGCGGGCCTCCGGGTCCGGCACCGGCACGGCGGACAGCAGCGCCTGCGTGTACGGGTGCGTGGGGTGGTCGTAGATCTCGGCGTCGGTGCCGATCTCGACGATCCGGCCGAGGTACATGACGCCGACCCGGTCGGAGATGTGCCGGACGATCGAGAGGTCGTGGGCGATGAACACGTACGACAGGGAGAACTCGGTCTGGAGGTTCTCCAGGAGGTTGACGACCTGCGCCTGGACGGAGACGTCGAGCGCCGAGACCGGTTCGTCGGCCACGATGATCTCGGGCTGGAGCGCGAGGCCGCGGGCGATGCCGATGCGCTGGCGCTGGCCGCCGGAGAACTGGTGCGGATAGCGGTTGATGTACTCCGGGTTGAGGCCGACGACGTCCAGGAGGTCCTGGACCTTGCGGCGCCGGTCGCCCTTGGGGGCGACCTCGGGGTGGATCTCGTACGGCTCGCCGATGATGTCGCCGACCGTCATGCGCGGGTTCAGCGAGGTGTAGGGGTCCTGGAAGACCATCTGGATGTTGCGGCGGACGGCCTTGAGGGCGCGCGGGGAGAGCTTGCTGATGTCCTCGCCCTTGTAGCGGATCTCGCCCGCCGTCGGCCGCTCCAGGTTGACCAGCATCTTCGCGACGGTCGACTTGCCGCAGCCGGACTCGCCGACGATGCCGAGGGTCTCTCCGGCGGCGAGGTCGAAGTCGACCCCGTCGACCGCCCGGACGGCGCCGACCTGCTTCTTGAACAGGACGCCCCGGGTGAGCGGGTAGTGCTTGTGCAGGCCCCGGACTTCGAGAATCGCCTCAGCCATGGAGGCACTCCTTCCAGAAGTGGCAGGCGCTGGCGCGCCGCACCGGGGACTCGGTCACGTCGTAGAGCGGGGGCACGTCGGTGCGGCAGCGGTCCCTGGCCAGGGGGCAGCGGGGGTTGAAGGCGCAGCCGGGCGGGATGTTCAGCAGGTTGGGCGGCAGGCCCTTGATCGCGTAGAGCTGCTGGCCCTTCTGGTCCAGGCGGGGGATCGATTCGAGGAGGCCCTTGGTGTAGGGGTGGGCGGGGGCCTTGTAGATCTCGTGGACGGGGGCGCGTTCGACGATCCGGCCCGCATACATGACGGCGATCTTGTCGGCGACGTCGGCGACGACGCCGAGGTCGTGGGTGATCAGGATGAGGCCCATGTTCAGCTCGCGCTGGAGCTCGGCGAGGAGGTCCATGACCTGGGCCTGGACGGTGACGTCGAGGGCGGTGGTCGGCTCGTCGGCGATGATCAGCTCGGGTTCGAGCGCGAGCGCCATCGCGATCATGATGCGCTGGCGCATGCCGCCGGAGAACTGGTGGGGGTACTGGCCGACGCGCTCCTTGGCGGCGGGGATGCGGACCCGGTCCATCAGCTCGACGGCCTTGGTCCGGGAGTCCTTGCGGGACATGCCCTTGTGGACCTGGAACATCTCGCCGAGCTGGTCGCCGACGCTGACGACGGGGTTGAGGGAGGACAGCGCGTCCTGGAAGACCATCGCCATCTTGGCGCCGCGGATCCTGCGCCGCTCCTCCTCCTTGAGCTTCAGCAGGTCCTGGCCCTGGAAGAGGATCTCGCCCTGGGTGATCTTCCCCGGGGGGATGTCGAGGATGCCCATGACGGCCTGGGCGGTGACCGACTTGCCGGAGCCGGACTCGCCGAGGACGGCGAGGGTCTCCCCGGCGTCGACCGAGTAGTCGACGCCGTTGACGGCCTTGGCGACCCCGTCCCGGGTGTGGAACTCCACGTGCAGGTCACGCACTTCGAGCAGCATGGGTCCCTACCTCAGCTTCGGGTCGAGGGCGTCGCGGACGGCGTCGCCGAGCATGATGAAGGCGAGCACGGTGATGGCGAGCGCGCCGGCCGGCCAGAGCAGCATGTGGGGCGCGTTGCGGATGTACTGCGACGCCGAGGAGATGTCGATGCCCCAGGAGACGGTCGGCGGCTTCAGGCCGACGCCGAGGTACGACAGGGTCGCCTCGAGCGCGATGTACGTGCCGAGGGCGATGGTGGCGACGACGATCACCGGCGCGATGGCGTTGGGCGTGATGTGGCGCAGCATCATCCGGGAGTTGGAGGCTCCCAGGGCGCGGGCCGCCTGGACGTAGTCGTTCTGTTTGGCGGTGATGACGGAGCCGCGGGCGATGCGGGAGAGCTGCGGCCAGCCGAGGAGCACCATGAAGCCGATGACGGGCCAGACGGTGGAGCTGGTCACGACGGAGAGCAGCACGAGGCCGCCGAGGACGACGGGGATGGCGAAGAAGACGTCGGTGATCCGGGAGAGGAAGCCGTCCCAGGCGCCGCCGAAGAAGCCGGCGAGCCCTCCGAGGATGCCGCCGAGCACGGCGACGCCGAGGGTGGAGAGGACGCCGACGGTCACGGACGTCCGGGCGCCGTAGACGGTGCGGGTGTAGACGTCGCAGCCCTGGCCGTTGAAGCCGAAGGGGTGGCCTGGCTGGGAGCCCTCCTGGGCCTTGGACAGGTCGCAGTCGAGGGGGTCTCCGGAGGCGATCAGCTGGGGCCAGATGGAGATGACGACGAGGAAGAGGATGACCAGGCCCGACACGATGAAGATCGGGTTGCGGCGCAGGTCGTGCCAGGCGTCCGACCACAGCGAGCGGGGCTTCTTGTCGGGGCCGGTGCCCTGCGGGTCGCCGGGCCTCGCCTCCAGGGTCTCCCCTTCGGCCGTCGCCAGGTCGGACGCGCCGCCGGCGCCGGTCGGGGCGATGGCGCGGCCCTCTTCGTACGACTCAAGCGGCTCGGGCTGCTCAGGCATAGCGAATCCTCGGGTCAAGGACGGCGTACAGGAGGTCGACCAGGAGGTTGGCCAGCAGGAACACCAGGACGAGGATGGTCACGAAGCCGACCACGGTCTGGGTGTTCTGCCGGACGATGCCCTGGTAGAGCTGGTAGCCGACGCCGTGGATGTTGAAGATCCGTTCGGTGACGATGGCTCCGCCCATGAGGGCGCCGACGTCGGCGCCGATGAACGTCACGACGGGGATGAGGCTGTTGCGCAGCAGGTGACGGCTGATGACCCGGCGGCGGGGCAGGCCCTTGGCGACGGCCGTGCGGACGTAGTCGGCGCGCTTGTTCTCGGCGATCGAGGTCCGGGTGAGCCGGGTGACGTAGGCGAGCGAGACCGAGGCGAGCACCAGGCCGGGCACGATGAGCTCGCTGAAGGGCGCCTCGGGCGAGACGGCCGGCTTGATCCAGCCCCACTTGACGCCGAGGAGCAGCTGGATGAGCAGGCCGGTGACGAAGGTCGGGACGGAGAGGACGACCAGGGTCAGCAGCAGGACGGAGGTGTCGACGGGGCGGCCGCGCTTGAGGCCGGTGACGACGCCGAGGCTGATGCCGATGACGATCTCGAAGAAGATCGCGACGATGGTGAGCCGGATGGTGACCGGGAAGGCGCTGGCCATCAGCTCGGTGACGGGCTGGCCGTTGAAGGCGGTGCCGAAGTCTCCGGTGAAGACGTTGCCCATGTAGGTCAGGTATTGCTGCCAGACGGGCTTGTCGAGACCGAACTCCTTCTCCAGCTGGGCGGCGGTCGCCGGGTCGCACTGGCGGTCGCCGCACAGTCCGGCGATGGGATCGCCCATCACGTTCACCATCAGGAAGATCAACAGCGTGGCGCCGAAGAAGACCGGGATCATCTGCAGCAGCCGCCGGATCACATATCGACCCATGAGGGGCTCCGGGGGTTGGCTCCGGGGAGAGGACTGGGGAAGGCGTACGGCCCGGCGGCGCGGGGGTCCGCGGGCCGGGCCGTACGCCTCCGACCTGCTACGACGTCAGTTGACCTTGATCTGGTCGTAGACCGGGACGCTGAACGGGTTCAGGGAGACGTTGCTGACCCGCTCCGAGTAGCCGGCGCTGCCGTTCTGGTACCAGAGCGGGATGGCGCCCATGTCGTCCCGGAGGACTTCCTCGGCCTGCTGGAAGAGCCCGATGGCCTTCGCGGTGTCCGCCTCGGCGTTGGCCTGGTTCACCAGCTTGTCGAACTGGGGGTCCGAGTACTTTCCGTCGTTGGACGAGGCGTTGGTGTAGTACAGCGGCTGGAGGAAGTTCTGGATGAGCGGGTAGTCCATCTGCCAGCCGGCCCGGAAGGGGCCGTCCATCTTCGACTGGGTGACCTGGTTGCGGAAGTCGGCGAAGGTGCCGACCGGGTTGCCGACGCAGGCCGTGTTGTTGCCGAGGGCCCGGTTGATGGAGTTGCAGACCGCGTCGACCCATTCCTTGTGGGAGCCGGTGTCGGCGTTGTACGAGATCTTCATGGTGCCGCCGGGGATGCCGCCGCCCTCGGCGACGAGCTTCTTCGCCTCCGCGGCGTCGTACTTGCAGAAGTCGCCGCAGACGTCCTTGAACCCGCCGTCCTCGCCGAGGACCGGTGAGGTCCAGTCGACGGCGGGGGTCCGGGTCTTCTGGAAGATCGTCTCGGTGATCTGGTTGCGGTCGATCGCCATGGAGAGACCCTGCCGGAGCTTCTCCTGTCCGGGCTTGTTCCAGGCCGGGTCGTAGAACGGGAAGGACAGGGTCTGGATGATGCCGGCCGGGACGTTGATGTAGCGGTCGCCGAGGTCGGCCTCGACGTTCTTCAGCTGGGAGGCGGGCACGTCGTCGACGAGGTCCAGGTTGCCGGCCGTCAGGTCCGTGTAGGCGGTGTTGTTGTCGGTGTAGACCTTGAGGGTGATGCCGCCGTTCTGGGCCTTGTCGGTGCCGGGGTAGGAGTCCCAGCGCTTGAGGGCCATCTGGGAGCCCTTGGAGTACGAGTCGACGGTGTACGGGCCGTTGCCGATGGGCTTCGACAGCCAGGCGGCGTGGTCCGTGTAGAAGGCCTGCGGGAGCGGGGAGAAGGCCGCGTAGCCCAGAGTGATGGGCCAGGTGGAGAACTTCTGGGTGAGCTTGACCGTGAAGGTCTGGGGGCCCGTGACCTTGAGGCCGGACATCGTCTCGGCGGTCGGTTCGCCCTTCTCGGGGTGGACCTGGTCGTAGCCCTCGATCTGACCGAAGAAGTAGGCGTTCTTCTGGTTGTTCTTCAGGTGGGCGCCGTAGTTCCAGGCGTCGACGAAGGACTTGGCGGTGACCTTCTCGCCGTTGGAGAAGGTCCAGCCGTCCTTGACCGTGATGGTGAAGTTGGTCGAGTCGCTGGTCTCGATCTTCTCGGCGAGCATGTCCTTGGCCTCGCCGGTCTTCGGGTCGTACTGCTTGAGACCGCGGAAGATCATGGAGAGGACCTTGCCGCCCTGGACCTCGTTGGTGTTGGCGGGCTCCAACGGGTTCTGCGGGTCGCCCCACGAGGAACTCACGATGCCGTCGGCACCTCCGCCGCCGCCGCTGTCGTCGCCGCCACCGCAGGCGGTCGCCGCGAGGGCGACGGCGGTGGCCAGTGCGGCCCACTTGGCGTGCGTGGCTCCGCGCATGGAGTGCCTCCCATATGTCCTGAGTCTCACTTAGGCCCCAATATCACCTCGCATGGGCGGTTGTGCATTTTCAGGGCACCCGTACGGATGCCCCGCCGTCGGCGCATGACGAAGGGGCGCCCCCGGTCCGTGTGGACCGGGGGCGCCCCTTCGTCATGCGCTCGGTGCGTCAGTGCGTCGGAACGACGTTCTTCTCCTCGGCGAAGTGGCACGCGGAGAAGTGCGCGGCCGGGCCGTCGTGCCCCTTGAAGCGCGCCGGGATCGCGAGGACCGGCGCCTCCTGGGAGCACTTCTCCTGCGCCTTCCAGCAACGGGTGCGGAAGCTGCAGCCCGACGGCGGGTTCGCCGGCGAGGGGACGTCACCGGTCAGGATGATCCGCTCGCGGTGCGCGCGGGCATCCGGGTCCGGCACCGGCACCGCGGAGAGCAGCGCCTGGGTGTACGGGTGCGTCGGGTGCTCGTAGATCTGCTCGTCCGTACCGATCTCGGCCATCTTGCCGAGGTACATGACGCCGACGCGGTCCGAGATGTGCCGGACGATCGACAGGTCGTGCGCGATGAAGATGTAGGAGAGGTTGAACTCGTCCTGGAGCTTCCCCATCAGGTTGATGACCTGCGCCTGGACGGAGACGTCCAGGGCCGAGACCGGCTCGTCGCAGATGATGATCTCGGGGTTGAGCGCGAGACCGCGGGCGATGCCGATGCGCTGGCGCTGACCGCCGGAGAACTGGTGCGGATAGCGGTTGATGTACTCCGGGTTCAGACCGACGACGTCGAGCAGCTCCTGCACCTTGCGGCGCCGGTCGCCCTTGGGGGCCACCTCGGGGTGGATGTCGAAGGGCTCGCCGATGATGTCGCCGACCGTCATGCGCGGGTTCAGCGAGGTGTACGGGTCCTGGAAGACCATCTGGATGTTGCGGCGGACGGCCTTCAGCGCGCGCCCGGACAGCCTGGTGATGTCCTGGCCCTTGTAGAAGACCTCGCCGGCGGTGGCCCGCTCCAGGTTCATCAGGAGCTTGGCGACCGTGGACTTGCCACAGCCGGACTCGCCCACGATGCCGAGGGTCTCGCCCTGGTAGAGGTCGAAGGAGACCCCGTCCACGGCCTTGACCGCACCGACCTGCTTCTTGAACAGGATGCCCTGCGTCAGCGGGAAGTGCTTCTGCAGGTTGCGCACCTGGAGGATCGGCTCGCCGCGGCCCACAGGGGCGTCGAGAGCGGCGGCCACGGCCTCGTCGTTCGTGCTGAGGTCAGCCATGGATCGTCTCCTTCCAGAAGTGGCAGGCGCTCTTGCGGCCCGGGAGGTCCGCGCCGTTCTGCTCGGTGACCGGCACCAGGGCCGGGATCTCCGTGCGGCAGAGGTCGTCGGCCTTGGGGCAGCGCGGGTTGAAGGCGCAGCCGGTGGGCACCTTGAGCAGGTTGGGCGGCAGGCCCTTGATCGCGTAGAGCTCCTGGCCCTTCTGGTCCAGGCGCGGGATCGAGTCCAGCAGACCGCGGGTGTACGGGTGCGCGGGACGCTTGTACAGCTCGTGCACCGGCGCCTGCTCGACGATCCGGCCGGCGTACATCACGGCGATCTTGTCCGCGACGTCGGCGACGACGCCGAGGTCGTGGGTGATCAGGATCAGGCCCATGTTGTATTCCTGCTGGAGCTCCGCGAGGAGGTCCATGACCTGGGCCTGGACGGTCACGTCGAGAGCCGTGGTGGGCTCGTCGGCGATGATCAGGTCCGGCTCCAGGGCGAGCGCCATGGCGATCATGATGCGCTGGCGCATACCACCGGAGAACTGGTGGGGGTAGTCGGAGACCCGCGCCTTGGCGGCGGGGATCTTGACCTTGTCCATCAGCTCGATGGCCTTGACCTTGGCGTCCTTCTTGGACATGCCGTGGTGCACCCGGAACATCTCGCCGAGCTGGTAGCCGACGGTGAGGACCGGGTTGAGGGAGGACAGCGCGTCCTGGAAGATCATCGCGATCTTCCGGCCGCGGATCTTCCGGCGCTCCTCCTCGGACATCTTGAGCATGTCCTCGCCGCGGAACAGGATCTCGCCCTGCGGGATCTTGCCCGGCGGCATGTCGAGGATGCCCATGATGGCCTGGGCGGTGACGGACTTGCCGGAGCCGGACTCGCCGAGGACGGCGAGGGTCTCGCCGGCGTTCACCGAGTAGTTGACACCGTTGACCGCCTTGGCCACACCGTCACGGGTGTGGAACTCGACGTGCAGGTCGCGGACTTCGAGCAGCGGACCGGTGTGGTCGCCGCCGCGCGGCGCCGGGACGGCCGCGGTCTTGTCGATGATGCTCATCTTTTACGCCCTCCTCAGCGCAGCTTGGGGTCGAGGGCGTTGCGGACGGCTTCGCCGAGCATGATGAACGCCAGAACGGTGATGCTCAGCATGATCGAGGGCCAGAGCAGGACGTGCGGGGCCACTCGGATCTGGGCGACACCGGCGGAGATGTCGACACCCCACGAGACGGTGGGGGCGGCGAGGCCGAGACCCAGGTAGGACAGGGTCGCCTCGGCCGAGATGTAACCGCCGAGCGCGATGGTCGCGACGACGATGACGGGGGCCATGGCGTTCGGCAGGATGTGCCGGAAGAGGATCCGGGTCGTGCCGGCGCCGAGGGCCTTCGCCGCGTGGACGTAGTCGGCCTGCTTGACGGTGATCACGGCACCGCGCATGACGCGGGTGATCTGGGTCCAGCCGAGGAACGCGAGGGCGAAGACGACGACCCAGACGGTCCGCTCGACGAAGGCCTGCAGGACGACCATGGCGCCGAGCAGGAACGGGATGCCGAAGAAGACGTCGGTGAGCCGGGACAGGACGGCGTCGATCATGCCGCCGAAGTAGCCCGAGATCATGCCCATGATGCCGCCGACGACGGTGACGATCGCGGTGACCGCTATGCCGACCGTGACGGAGGCGCTGGTGCCGTGGATCAGTCGGGCGTAGACGGAACGGCCCTGCTGGTCGTAGCCGAGCCAGTCCGGCGAACCGACCTTGGTCAGCTCGGGCTTGCTCAGGAAGTGGTGGACCAGGTCACCGGCGGTCGGGGACGCGCTGGTGAAGAGGGTCGGCCACGCCGAGATCAGCAGCAGCAGCGCGATCAGCACCGACGAGACGATGAAGTACGGGTTGCGGCGGAGGTCGGCCCAGGCGTCGCCCCAGAGGCTGCGGGCCTTCTCCGGCTTCTCCACCGGCACGGACGCGTCCACCGAGGGGGTGGCGACGGCGCCCTGGGCTGCGGTGGCGGTCTTGGTCACGTCAGGCATACCGGATCCTCGGGTCCAGGACCGCGTACAGCAGGTCGATGAGCAGGCTGGTGACGAGGTAGACGATCACCAGGATGGTGACCAGGCCGACCAGGGTGGCGCCTTCACGACGGGAGATCGACTCGGCGATGACACCGCCGACACCCTTGATGTTGAAGATCGACTCGGTGACGATCGCGCCGCCCATGAGGGCGCCGATGTCGGTGCCGAGGAAGGTGATCACGGGGATCATCGAGTTGCGCATCAGGTGGACGCCGATGACGCGGCGGCGCGGCAGGCCCTTGGCGACGGCCGTGCGCATGTAGTCGGCGCGCAGGTTCTCCGCCATGGACGTACGGGTCAGGCGCGCCACGTACGCGAGGGAGAGGAAGCCGAGCACGATGGCCGGCGCGATCAGCTCGCCCCACTGCGGCTCGGTGCTGACGTTCGGGTCGATCCAGCCCAGGTTGAAGGCGAAGACCATCTTGATGATGAAGCCGAGGACGAAGACCGGGATCGAGATGATCAGCAGGGTGAAGATCAGGATCAGGTTGTCCGCGAGACGGCCGGCACGCAGGCCGCCGATGACACCCAGGCCGATGCCGAAGATCAGCTCGATGGCGAACGCCAGGGTGGCCAGCTGGAGGGTGATGGGGAACGCGTCGCCCAGCACATCGGTGACCGGCAGACCGTTGCGGATCTGGGTGCCGAAGTCCAGGTGCAGGAGCATGTCCCGCATGTAGAACAGGTACTGCTGCCATGTCGGCTTGTCGAGACCCAGCTCGTGGCGCTTGGCGGCGAGCGTCGCCGGGTCGGCGCCCTTGTCGCCGAACATCGCCAGCACGGGGTCACCGGGCAGGCTGTGCACCATGAGGAAGATCAGCAGGGTCGTCCCGAGGAATACCGGGATCATCTGGAGCAGTCGTCGTGCGACATAACGCCCCATCATGCCTCCGTTGAGATGTGACAGCGGCAACCAACGGGCCCTCCCCCGACACGGCACGCCCGGATATCAGGCATGGGTTGTCTGGGAAGGGCCCCCCGGCCGCTGCGTAAGGCACCGTCACGGGGCTGACGCCCTGTCAGCCCCGTGGCGGCGTGCGGACTACGCTTGGGTGATTACTTCTTGACCTCGACGGTGTCCAGGATCGGGTCACCGTCCTGGCCGTACGTCACACCGGAGACCTTCTCCGAGTGGCCCGCGTTGACCTTGTAGTACCAGAGCGGGATCGACGGCATGTACTTGACCAGCTCCTTCTCGACAGCCTGGTACTGCTTGACCGACTGCTCGAGGGTGGGAGCGGAGTCCGCCGCGAGGATCTTGGCGTCCAGCTCCTTGACGGAGAAGCCGCCCTGGTTGCCCGCCGCGGTGGTCAGGAACAGGTCCTTGATGAAGTTCGAGTTCACCGGGTAGTCGAGCGACCAGGCGGACCGGTACAGGGACTTGACCTGCTTCTGCTTGCGGGCAGTCAGGTCGGCCTGGAAGTCGGTCTTGCTGTCGCCGACGCACGCGACGCTGGTGGACTGGGTGATGCTGTTGCAGACAGCGTCGACCCACTCCTTGTGACCGCCATCCGCGTTGAACTGGATGAAGATCTTGTTGCCCGGAACGCCGCCGCCGGCCTTGATGAGCTCCTTGGCCTTGGCCGGGTCGAACTTGGTGACCTCGCCCGCCGCGTTCTCCTGGTAGCCCAGGATGCCCTTCGGGACCCAGCCGGTCGCCGGCTCGCGGGTGCCCTGGAGCACGGTCTTGGTGATGGTGGCGCGGTCGATCGCCATCGAGAGGCCCTGGATGACGCGGACGTCGACCGGCTTCGGCTTCTTCCACTGGTCGGCGTAGAACGCGACCGCGATGGACTGGATCGCCGCGTGGTCGGCGTCGATCGCGCGGTTGCCCAGGTCCTGGTGGTAGACCGGGAGGTCCTTCGGACCGATCTGGCGGATGACGTCGAGGTTGCCCGACTTCAGGTCCTCGTAGGCGGTCTCGAGGGTGGTGTAGTTCTTGAAGATCACACCACCGTTCTTCGCCTTGTTCGGGCCCTTGTAGCCGTCGAAGCGGACGATCTCGATCTGCTTCTTGTGGTCCCAGCTCTTGAACTTGTAGGGACCGTTGCCGACCGGCTTCTCGGCGGCGGCCTTCGGGTTCGCGTAGAAGGACGCGGCGAGCGGCGCGAACGGGGTGTACGCGAGCTTGTGACCGAAGTACGGGACGGCCGCGGTCAGCTCGATGGTGAAGGTGTTGTCGTCCTGCACCTTCAGGCCGGCCAGGGTCTTGGCGGTCGCCTTGGCGCCCTCCGCGTCCGGGTGCACCTTGTCGTAACCGACGATGTCGGAGAACCACGAGGAGAGGCCCATGGCGTTGTCGATGTGCGCGTTCCAGTTCCACGCGTCCACGTAGGACTTCGCGGTGACCGGGGTGCCGTCGTGGAAGGTCCAGCCCGGCTTGAGCTTGACGGTCCACGTCTTCGAGTCGGTCGTGGTGAGCGACTCGGCGTTGACCATCTCCAGCGAACCGTCGGCCTTGTAGGCGACGAGGTTCGAGTAGATCGCCTTCATCACGCCGGCGCCGTTCGACTCCATCGTGTCGCCGGTGTACAGCAGCTTCTCGGGCTCACCAAGGTCGGTGGTGAAGATCCCGTTCGGGTCCACAGCGCCCTTGGCGTCCGAGCCGCCGTCACTCTTGCCCCCGCCACAGGCGGTAGCAGCCAGGGCGACGATGATCGCGCCCGTTACCCACTTGGCGCTCTTGGCACCGCGCATGGGTTCCTCCTCATGAGTCCACTATGTCGCTACATGGGGGGCACTTCGAGTGCTGCCGACACCCCTGACGGCGTTGCACTCATGTGCCCCAAGTGTGCTCGTGAGTCGGCACTCCCCACAGTGCGTGACCCATTGACCCGAGCTCAATGGAGCCAACTATTAAGTACGTCCGGGCCGTAAACCACACTTAAGCGGTCTCGTTTTGACAACATCACTCGGGCCTCGGATACCGAAATCCGGACAAAGTGAGTTCAGACAGACACCCCCGAAACGGACTGTTAATACACGTTCCGGAGAGCGACGCCCGGTATCCGGACAGCCGGGTGGGGTATTGGACTTGACGGCGGACCTCGCGACGACGCCCTCCTGACGTGGTGTCGGACGTCACATCCGCCGGAAGCCCGACACTCCGTCAGGAGTGTCGGGCTTCCGATCGTCGATCATCGTGCGGGGTTCAGCAATACCTGGCCTCCGCCACCGCCGCAAGGGTGCCTGCCGGAGGCCGGACGGTGCACCGCAGCCCGCCCTCGCTGAGCTCGGTATGGTCCTCTTGTGGGTGACGACCCGTTCCTTCTTCACGTTCGACCACACCAGTTTGGTCGTGTTCGGGCTGCACATCGGGTCGCCCGCGGCGCTCGCGCCCGCCCCCGGAAGGGCCACGACCATGGCCCCCGCCCTGGACGGCGTCGCCGCGAGTTCCTGCATCCTTCTGGTCAAAAGGATCGATCCCCGTGTTCGGTACGCGGAACGGCGACAGCCGCCCCCGTACGACTGGGCCCCGGCGCAACCGCCGGGGCCCAGTCACACGAGCGAGCGCTCGCGCTCGCCGTGGCGTCACTTGAGGGAGACCTGAGGCCGGTGGACCTCAACTGCCCTTGGTGCGAACGCCGTCAGCTGTTCTTGGCGCGGGAGGTCGCACGGCCACGCGCGTTCTGGTCCAGGATGACCTTGCGGATGCGCACGGCCTCCGGGGTCACCTCGACGCACTCGTCGTCGCGGCAGAACTCCAGGGACTGCTCCAGGGACAGCTTCCGCGGCGGGACGATCGCCTCGAAGGAGTCGGCCGAGGAGGAGCGCATGTTGGTGAGCTTCTTCTCCTTGGTGATGTTCACGTCCATGTCGTCGGAGCGGGAGTTCTCGCCGACGATCATGCCCTCGTACACCTCGGTGCCGGGGTCGGTGAACAGGACGCCGCGCTCCTGGAGGTTGGTCATCGCGAAGGCGGTGACCGCACCGGCGCGGTCGGCGACCAGCGAACCGTTGTTGCGGGTCGTCAGCGTGCCGAACCACGGCTCGTGGCCCTCGTGGATCGAGTGGGCGATGCCCGTGCCGCGGGTGTTGGTGAGGAACTCCGTACGGAAGCCGATGAGGCCACGGGACGGAACGACGAACTCCATGCGGACCCAGCCGGAGCCGTGGTTCGACATGTTGTCCATGCGGCCCTTGCGGACGCCCATGAGCTGCGTGACCGCGCCCATGTGCTCCTCGGGCACGTCGACGGTGAGGCGCTCGACCGGCTCGTGGACCTTGCCGTCGACGAGCTTGGTGACGACCTGCGGCTTGCCGATGGTGAGCTCGAAGCCCTCGCGGCGCATCTGCTCGACCAGGATGGCGAGCGCGAGCTCACCGCGGCCCTGGACCTCCCAGGCGTCGGGACGCTCGGTGTCGAGGACGCGGAGCGAGACGTTACCGATCAGCTCGCGGTCCAGGCGGTCCTTGACCTGGCGGGCGGTGACCTTGCGCTGCTTGACCGCGGACTTGGCGTCCGCGCCCTTGCCGGTGCCACCGCGGCCGACGAGCGGCGAGGTGTTGGTGCCGATGGTCATGGAGATGGCCGGCTGGTCGACCGTGATCAGCGGAAGCGCGATCGGGTTCTCCGGGTCGGCCAGGGTCTCGCCGATCATGATGTCGGGGATACCGGCGACGGCGCAGATGTCACCGGGGCCGGCGACCTCGGCGGGCTTGCGGGTGAGCGCCTCGGTCATCATCAGCTCGGTGATGCGGACGTTGGAGATCGTGCCGTCACGCTTGATCCACGCGACCGTCTGGCCCTTGCGCAGCTCGCCCTGCTCGACGCGGAGCAGCGCGATGCGGCCGAGGAAGTTGTCGGCGTCCAGGTTGGTGACGTGGGCCTGGAGCGGGGCCTCCTCGTCGTACACCGGGGCCGGGACGTGCTCCAGGATGGCGCTGAAGAACGGCTCCAGGTTGTCGCTGTCCGCGGGAACGGTGCCGTTCTCCGGCTTGGTCAGCGAGGCGACGCCGTCACGGCC
Organism: Streptomyces sp. NPDC043176; assembly: GCF_056436715.1. Classification (NCBI taxonomy): domain Bacteria; kingdom Bacillati; phylum Actinomycetota; class Actinomycetes; order Kitasatosporales; family Streptomycetaceae; genus Streptomyces; species Streptomyces sp. NPDC043176. Next base: position 145,598 of record NZ_JBWKCA010000001.1, on the reverse strand, counting down.
GCAGGCGTAGACGATCGGGAACTCGATCTGGTCCTCGTCCGCGTCCAGGTCGAGGAAGAGGTCGTAGGTCTCGTTGACGACCTCGTCGATCCGGGAGTCCGGGCGGTCCGTCTTGTTGATGCAGAGGATGACGGGCTTGCGCTGCTGGAGCGCCTTGCGCAGCACGAAGCGGGTCTGCGGGAGCGGACCCTCGGAGGCGTCCACGAGGAGGACGACCGCGTCCACCATCGACAGACCGCGCTCGACCTCGCCACCGAAGTCGGCGTGGCCGGGGGTGTCGATGATGTTGATCGTGATCGGGGCCCCGCCGTCCTTGGGGTGATACTTCACCGCCGTGTTCTTGGCGAGGATCGTGATGCCCTTCTCACGCTCCAGGTCGTTCGAGTCCATCATGCGGTCGTCGAGCTGCTGGTGGGCGGCGAAGGCACCGGCCTGCTTGAGCATGGCGTCGACGATGGTCGTCTTGCCGTGGTCGACGTGGGCGACGATGGCGACGTTACGGATGTCGTGGCGCGTGGGCATGGGTGCTTGCGCTTCTCTCGGATCGTGGGATGCGGCGTCAGTTCCTCGTACGCCCGCCGGGCGGACGCGCCACGGCTATGTCCTATGGTACGGGGCTGCCGCGCAAGGGGCTTCCCCGCCCGGGTTCCGAGAGGGTCTACTGGGAGTTTTCAAGGGTGTGGGGAGGGTCGTGCGACCGGGTCAAAGGGCCGACGCGATCCTGCCCGCCGGGTTCGCCGGCGGGCAAGGAAATTGAGCTGCTTCTGAGGTTGTGACCTGCGGTTTCGGAGGTTTCAGCGGTTTCGTTCGTCACCCTTGGAGGTTTCGGGCTTCCTGAAGCCGATGTCCTGGAAGCGGGGGCCGGCCAGACCCCAGGCCCCGGCGTTCACCAGTTCGGCCTTGGCGGCGACGAGCTGGGGGCGCTGGTAGAGGGGGATGGAGCCGGCGGCGGCCCAGATCCGGGCGTCCGCCTGGCGGACGAGATCCCGCGCCTCCTCCTCGTCGAGGGTGCCCGCGGCCTGGTCGAAGAGCTGGTCGATGCGGTCGGTGCCGACCCGCGAGTAGTTCTGCTCGACCAGGAGCGATCCGTCCGAGGCGGGCTCGGGCTTGGCGAAGATCGGACGGGCGTCGGTCGCGGGGAAGGCGGTGGCGGGCCAGGAGTAGAGGGCGAGGTCGTAGTCGCCGGACGCGATGTGGTCCTTGAAGAAGCTGTCGTCCGAGACCTTGGTCACCTCGGTGCGGATGCCCACGGCGTCGAGCATCCGGACGATCCGGTCGCCGACCGCCCGCAGCGCCTCGGAGCCGGGCCCCGAGGGCAGGACGAAGCGGAGACTGAGGGCCTTGCCGTCCTTGCCGAGGGCCTTCGCCGCGTCGGGGGCGGTGACGGGGGCGGCGGTGCCGCGCGGGGCGTAGGCCCCGGCCACGCCCCGGTCGGGCTTGACGGCCGAGTGGACGCCTGCGCGGGCTCCGGAGCCCGTACCGGTGTCGAGGGCCTCGGCGCGGGCGAGGAGGGCGGCGCTCTGGCGTGCGGCGGCGGGGGCCGGGGCGAGGATGTCGCTGCCGCTCTCGGGGCCGTTCGCGCCGACGGCGGCGGCGCGGCGGTCGCCGGGCTTGTCGTCGCCGACGATGTAGAGGCCCTCGTCGGAGGCGGTGTCGCTCCCCTTCTTCTTGGCGTCGGTGGAGCCGCCCTCGGCCTTCTCGGCCTTCTCGGCCTTGGCCTTCTTCTCGGCCTCGCTGCCCGCCTTGGTGCCGGTGGGCTTCTTGACCGCGCCGCCCGGGACCCAGCCCGCGTCGGCGAGGAGGGCCCGCGCCTCCTTGGTGTCCTGGTCGCCGAGCGCGTCGCTGCTGTCCGCGTACGCCGCCTGGCCGGCGAGGGCCAGATGGCTGCCGGGGGGCCGTGCCGGGAGGCCGAGCGGCTTGAGGACGGTTTCGGCCAGTTCCTGGCGGTCGATGGCGCGGGCCACCGCGCGCCGTACCCGCTCGTCGGCGAGCGGTCCGGACTCGCCGTTGAGCGAGAGCTGGGTGTAGGCGGGTTCGAGGGACTTGCGGACCCGGTATCCGGCCAGGGTGTCCTGGGCGGTGGCGTACGCGGCGATGGCCTGCTGGTTCTTGGTGCGGGCCGCCCGGAGCTCCCCGGCCTTCTCGTCGTCGGAGCCGTGCGCGAGCGCCCAGGACTTCAGGGCCTTGGAGGGCGTGATCCCGGAGCCGGGGCCGTGGGCGAGGGCGGCCTGCGCCCCGTTCCTGCCGGCGCGGGCGTCGCGCAGGGCGAGGGAGATCCGTTCGGCCGTGGACCGGTCGATCTCGGCCAGGTCGAGCTTTCCGGCGGCGAGGGCGGCGGCCCGGCCGGCGCGGGGGACGGCGGCGAGGAAGATGCTGTCGAGCTTGGCGGTCTGACCCCACCAGCGGGGGTTGCGGGTGAGGACGACGCCGCCGGCCTTGCGGTCGATCGCCTTCAGCAGGAACGGTCCTGCGGTGGCCTTGAGGGTGGTGCGCGCCCCGTCGTTGAAGGAGTTCGGGGACCCCATCACCTGCTTCGGGTACAGGGGGGTGAAGAGGGACTGCCAGTCGGCGTACGGCTTTCCGAAGGTGACCCGGACCTCCAGGTCGTTCTTGCCCCGCTCGATCTTCTCGATCCGCTCGTACCCGGAGTTGCGGGCGGTCCAGTACGCGGTGTCGCGGCCGCTCAGGGCCCGCCACTGGGCGACGAAGTCGGGCGCCCCGATCTCGCGTCCGTCGCTCCACACCGCCTGCTGGTTGAGCTTGTAGAGGACGACCTGCTTGGGCTCGGTCTCCACGACCTGCGCCGACTCCAGGTAGTCGGGGTTCCGCTGCGGCCGGCCCCGCGCGTCGAGCGTGTAGAGGGAGGGGAGCACCGCCGCGGCGATGCGGGAGGTGGCGCCGTCGGCGTCGGCCTGGAAGGTGTTGAGGGTGGTGGGCAGCGCGTCGATCGCCCAGCGGACGGTGCCGCCGTCGGCGACCTCGTCGCGCGCGGCGGGTGCGTTGTCCTGGGCCGCGACCGGGGATCCGTCGGCCTCGTCGTCGGAGCTGCAGCCGGCGAGCACGGTGACGGCGAGGACCGCACTGGTGAGGGTGGCGACGGAGCGGAGCGTGCGGGAGCGGGGGCTCCTGGAGCATGTCCTCCCGCGAGGGGCGCCGATCTGGGACATGACTTGTACCCCTTCGTCCAGATTTATTCCATTTGGAGATGATCAGACCTATTGCTCATACACTGAAAAGGACGGATCGGTTTCGGCCACGGCGACACGGCGGCACAGCCGGAAAACGCCACTCGTGCGGCTCAGCGCCCCCGACCGAGCGCTCAGGGCGAGCGGAACCCCGCGCACACGGCTTCCCAAGCACGATGTGACGCGCGACACTCCTGCCGAATCCGCTCGCGGAAGTGGGGGCGACCCATGTCCGTCCAGCACGATCCGGTGGCCGTCAAGCGCTGCCTCGACGACCTGGTCCGCACCGTCGGACAGCCGGAGCGCTCCCTCGCGGCGGAGGGCTCGCCCCCGCCGCCACCGCGGCCGGACTGCTCGCCTTCGTCTCAACGGGCGGCCGCGGCTGATGTGCATGATCCGGATGTCGGTCTTCGGCCGGGACGAGGTGGTCACCGTGACCCCGCTGCGGGCCTTCCCGGTGATCCGCGACCTCGTCACGGACGTCTCCTTCCACTACGCGAAGGCCCGTGAGATCCCCGCGTTCGTCCCCCTCGAGGAGCGGGTCGTGGACCACAGGTACGACCCGCTCGTCCGGCTCGGGAAGACGATCAGGCGGCGGAGCTCCCAGGCGCGCCGCCCGCGTCCGTACGCGTCCCCGCGCCCGCGCTCCAGCGGCCGAGGACGGGCTCGGCCAGGGTGCGGGCGGTGCGGCACATGGTCTGGCCGTGCCGGGCGAAGAGCTCGTCGCGGGAGCCGAAGCGGCCCAGGTCCGTGCGGAGGTGGGCGGACAGGTCGCAGGGGGCGGAGCCGGCGCAGGCGGCCGGCGCGTCCCAGTCGACGGTGGTCCGGGCGACGGCCTCGAAGAGCGTCTCCGCGCCGGAGTTGGTGAACCCGCCGCCGTGCCCGGTCGGTGCGAGGCCGGTGAACAGCTCGGCGATCGGCACCCAGGCCGCGTCGCCGCCGGTCGCGTCGGTCGCGTCGAGGCGGAACTCCGGCCAGGCCAGGAGGACCTCCTCCGGCACGAACGCGCGGAGCCTCGGGAACCTCGGGTACCAGAAGGAGCCGTCGACGAGCAGGCCGCGGACCCGCGTCTCCACCCCGAGGGACCGCGCCACCGCCTCCAGGACGGCCATCCGCTGGCTGCACGAACCGCGGCCGAGCCGCAGCGTGCGCGAGACCCGGCGCCGGTCCTCGACGGAGTACACCGGGCGTACGGCGGAGACGAGGATGCCGTGCGCCACCTGGAGCCGGGACCGGTCCGTGACCGCTCCGCGCGCCTCGGACTCACGCAGCACCCGCGCCACGAGGGCGGTCACGAGCGGATGCTCCCGGTCCAGGATCGGGGTGGGCCGGGTGGACCCGGCGACCTCCGGTGCGGGCGCTTCCCCGGCCCGGCCGCGGACGGGCCTGACGGGTCTGACAGGCATCAGCAGACGGCTGGTCATGGCGTACTCCCCCTCGGCGACGGCCCGGATGGGCCGCTCGGCCCCATCCTCCGCCCCGCCGCACCCCGGCGGCCGGGGTCACGCCGGTCGGTGCCAGCCGGCGCGGTAGGCGTCCCAGTCCCCCTCACGCGCGGCGAAGTCGACGTACAGGGCGAGGCCGAACCGCTCGCGGCCCGGGTCCGTGCGACCGAGGCCGAGTCTCGCGCCCCTGACGGCCGCGGCGACGGTCTCCGCGTTCTCGTGGTGGCCCAGGTCGTCCTCGTGGAAGAAGGGGAGTCCCATCAGCAGGTCGGTGGACTCGGGGGTGACTTCGAGGGCGAGGCTGGTCTGCTGGGCCACGTAACCGCCGTAGAGGCTCTCCAGGGGCATCCACGTGTCGTACGACATGACGGCGATCTGGTCGACGCGCCGGGCGACCTCGCCGAAGAACTCCTGCGACCACCACTTCTCGCTGCCGTTGCCGCTGACCGCGCCGAGGGCCGTGTGCGCGCCCGGCAGCGGGTCGATCTGGTGGGCGGCGACCGAGAGCGGGACCTCACGGGCCCGGGTCAGCTTGCCGAGGTCGTCGAGGAGGGAGAGGTAGTCCCGGTCGTCGGAGTGCAGCGGCTCCAGGTCGAAGTGGACGCCGTCGAAGCCGGCGTCGAGGACCTGCCGGGCGGAGCCCACCACGGCCCGCCGGGACCCGGCGTCCTCCAGGCGCAGGCCCACGGGGCCCTCGGTGGCCAGGATGTCGCCCAGCCAGGCCTGGACCCGTATCCCGGGCATGGTCCGGTGCACCCCGTCGACCAGCCACTTCGCCCGGGGGTACCGGGACGCCGGCAGGGTGCCGTCGTGCTCCAGGGGCCCCGCGTGGACGTACAGGTCGCGTATCCCCGTGCCCTTGAGCCGGGCCGCGAGCGCCGTGAGGTCGGCGTCCTTCTTGCGCCCGTCGACCCAGGCGTGGCCGATCCAGAAGGCGTCCTTGCCGCGCGTCCGGGCGTCGTCCCTGAGGTCGCCCGCGTAGCTGACGCGCAGGGCGAGGGCCCCGAAGAGCGGGGGCACGACGAGGACGAGCACGAGGCCGAGGACCCACCAGCGCCCCAGCCGCCACCACCGCCGCAGCCGTCCGTTCAACCCGAGCCCCCCGAAGGTCGTCACGCCACTGGAACCACCGTAGAGGCGGCCACTGACAGTGACGCCGGGCGGCCGGAAACGGTTTCCGTCCGGTCGCGGCACCTCATACCCGGACATAACCTCCCCCTTGTGACGCGAACAGCCGCCCGAGCCCTTCTCGCAGCACTGGTGGCGGCGTGGTGGCTCCTGGTGCCCGCCGTTCACGGTGCCCACGCCGACGACCCCGTCGTCCTGTCCCGCGACGGGCAGATCACCGACCGGGTGGACGCCCTGGGCGACCGCCGCGACGCGGTGGTCCAGGCCCTCGACCGGCTCTACGAGGACGGGCGGATCCAGCTCTTCGTCGTCTACGTCCGGGACTTCTCCGGGCGCACGGGACAGGGCTGGGCCGACGCCACCGCGGAGCGCAACGGCCTCGGCGCCGACGACCTCCTCCTCGCCGTCGCCACCCACGACCGGCTGTACGGCTACTCCGCGGACCCGGACTCCCGCTTCACCCAGGCCCAGCTGGACGACGTGGCCCGCACCGCGATCGAGCCCGCGCTGCGCCGGAACGACTGGGCGGGCGCCGCCATCGGCGCCGCGAACGGATACGGCGCCGTCCTCGCCGGGCAGCCCGTCCCCGTCCCCACCCTCACCCCCGGACCCGCCGACCCCGGCGGCGCGGCCGACGACGGCCCCTCGGCGTCCGATCTGGTCCTGCCGGTGGTCCTCGTCGGCGGTGCCGGAGCCGTGGCGGCCTACGCGTACACCAAGCGGCGCCGGCGGACCGAGACCCGCACCACCCCGCGGGGCGGGCAGGGCTGGGGCCCGCCGCGGGAGCCCGCACCGCCGTCGCTGGACGAACTCGACGGGCAGGCCCGCCACGTCCTGGTGGCCACCGACGACGCCGTCCGCACCAGCCAGGAGGAACTCGGCTTCGCGTCGGCCCAGTTCGGCGAGGACGCGGTACGCCCCTTCACCGAGGCCGTCGCCTTCGCCGAGGAGCAGCTGACGGCCTCCTTCCGGCTGCGGCAGAAGCTCGACGACGCCTTCCCCGAGGACGACCCGACCCGCCGCGCCATGCTGGAGGAGATCCTCCGCCGCTGCGCGGAGGCGGACGCCCGGCTCGACGCCGAGACCGAGGACTTCGACCGGCTCCGGGCCCTGGAGCGGACCGCCCCCGAGGCGCTGGCCACGGTCGAGGCCGCCTTCCGCGAGCAGACCGGGCGGGTCGGCATGGCCGAGGCGGCGCTGACCGCCATGCGCGAGCGGTACGCCGAGACGGCCGCGTCCCCCGTCGCCGGCGACGTCGAGCAGGCGAAGGACCGGCTCGTGTTCGCGACGACCCACGTCAACCAGGCCCGCCAGCAGATCGACGCCGGGGACAACGGCGGCGCCGCCGTGCACATCCGGGCGGCCGAGGGCGCCGTCGACCAGGCGGCCCGCCTGATCGAGGCCGTGGACCGGCGGGCGCAGGAACTGGCCGAGGCGGTGGGCAGACTGCCGGGCGCGCTGTCGGAGACGGACGCGGACCTCGCGGACGCCCGCGGCCTGCTCGGCGGGACCGCCGAAGGGGTGTCCACCGCCGACCTCCAGGGCCGGATCGCCCGGGCCGAGTCGGTCGCCGCCGAGGTGCGGCGCGGGACGGAGGCCGGGCGGTACGACCCGATCGACGCCCTGCGCCGGGTGGAGGAGGCCGACACCGCGCTCGACGAGGCCCTGGAGGGCGCGCGGGAGCGCGAGTCGGGCACCCGGCGGGCCCGCGCGCTCCTCGACCAGGCGATGCTGACGGCCCGCTCGGCGATCGGAGCGGCCTCGGACTACGTCACCACGCACCGGGGCGCGGTGGGCAGCGAGGCCCGTACGCGCCTCGCCGAGGCCCGGCGGCGCTGGGACGAGGCCCAGTCGCTCGCGGCCGCCGACGAGCCGCAGGCCGCGCTGGAGGAGGCCCGGCAGGCGGACGCGCTCGCCCGGCGCGCCCAGGACCTCGCCGAGCAGGACGTCCGGAGGTACGGGAACCCGAACGGCCTGGGCGGTGTAACAGGAGTGGGCGGGAGCGGCGGCGGGCTCGGCGGAGCGGTGCTCGGCGGCATCATCCTCGGCGGACTGTTCGGAGGGGGAGGCGGACATGGGGGGTTCGGTGGAGGTTCGGGCGGGGGTCCCGGGGGTGGCGGCTTCGGCCGCGGGCCCGGCAGCTTCGGCGGCAGCGGCACGCGCGGCCGGCTGGGCGGCGGCGGCCGTTTCTGAGGGCGGGCCGATCCGCGCCCTCCCCTTCGCAGTCCCTCTCAAGGAGTTCGAGGAGAAGAGTCATGAGCAAGCAGACCGTTCTCGGCCGTGTCACCCAGCTGGCGAAGGCCAACATCAACGCGCTCCTGGACCAGGCGGAGGATCCGCAGAAGATGCTGGACCAGCTGATCCGGGACTACTCGAACAACATCGCGGAGGCGGAGGAGGCGGTGGCCTCGACCATCGGCAACCTCCGGTTGATGGAGCAGGACCACCAGGAGGACGTGGAGGCCGGGACGGAGTGGGGCGGCAAGGCGCTCGCCGCGAGCCGGAAGGCGGACGAGTTGCGGAGCGGCGGGCAGACGGCGGAGGCGGACCGGTTCGACAACCTGGCGAAGGTGGCGCTGGGCCGCCAGCTCCAGTCCGAGAAGGAGGCGCGGACGGCGGAGCCGACGATCGCCGCGCAGACCGAGGTGGTGTCGAAGCTCAGGGCCGGCCTCGACCAGATGAAGGCCAAGCTCGGCGAACTGCAGGCGAAGCGCGACGAGCTGGTCGCCCGTGCCACGTCGGCACGGGCACAGAACCGCATGATGGACGCGGTGAAGAGCATCGACGTGCTCGACCCGACGAGCGAACTGAACCGCTTCGAGGACAAGGTGCGCCGGGAGGAGGCGCGGGCGATGGGCAAGCAGGAGCTCGCCGCCTCCTCCCTGGACGCCCAGTTCGAGCAGTTGGACGCGCTCGGCGACAGCGCCGAGATCGAGGCCCGGCTGGCCGCGCTCAAGGGCTGATCCGGCGGCTCCTCACCTTCCTGTGGGGTGCACCGGACCGCACGCCGGGCCGTGCGCCGGAGCGGTCTTCGGGACCCGCGTCAGAACATGCTGAGGAGCTGTTCCACCGTGGGCTCCGCGGCCCCTTCGGCGCCCGGCAGGTCCAGTTCGAACCAGACGGTCTTGCCGCGCGGGGTGCGGCGCGAGCCCCAGGAGGCGGAGAGCAGGCCGACGAGCTGGAGGCCGCGGCCGCCCTCGTCGGTGTCCCGGGCCCGTCGGCGCCTCGGCTGGACCAGGCCCGAGTCCCAGACCTCGCAGACGAGCGTGCGGTCGCGCAGCAGCCGCAGCCTGATCTCGCCCTCGCCGTACCGCAGGGCGTTGGTGACGAGTTCGCTGACGAGGAGTTCGACGGTGTCGACGAGCGGTTCGAGGTCCCAGGCCGCGAGCTGGGCGCGGGCGAGTTCGCGGGCCCGGCCGACCGAGCGGGGTTCCCTGGGCAGCTGCCAGTCGCCGACGGCCTCGCTGGGCAGGCCCTGGATCCTGGCCATGAGGAGGGCGATGTCGTCCTCGCCGTGTCCGGTGTTCAGGCTGTTGAGGACACGGTCGCAGACGTCCTCCAGCGGCCGGCCCGGGTCGGTGAGGGCCCGCCGGAAGGCGTTGAGGCCCTCGTCCAGGGGATGGTCGCGGGACTCGACGAGCCCGTCGGTGTAGAGGGCGAGCAGGGCGCCCTCCGGCAGCTCGACCTCGACCTCCTCGAACGGCTCGCCACCGACCCCCAGCGGCATCCCCGGGGGCACGTCGAGCAGCGTGGCCTCCTCGCCCGGTACGACGAGCACCGGCGGGAGGTGCCCGGCGTTGGCGAAGGTGCAGCGGCGGGTGACGGCGTCGTAGACGGCGTAGACGCAGGTGGCGAGGTAGACCTCGGAGAGTTCGGGGCCCCGGGACTTCTGGCTGCGGGACTGCTGCGCGCCGATGGGGGCACCGAGGCCGCGGGCGATCTCGTCGAGGTGCGACAGGACCTCGGCGGGCTCCAGGTCGAGCTGGGCGAGGGTGCGGACGGCGGTGCGCAGCTCGCCCATGGCGACGGCCGCGCGCAGGCCGCGGCCCATGACGTCGCCGATGACGAGGGCGGTGCGGTGGCCGGGCAGTTCGATGACGTCGAACCAGTCGCCGCCGACCTCGGTGGCGGTGGTGCCGGGCAGGTAGCGGCAGGCGATGTCGAGGCCGGCGGCCTCGGGGTCGCCGGGCGGCAGCAGGCTGCGCTGGAGGATGAGGGCCCGTTCGTGCTCGCGGCGGTAGAGGCGCGCGTTGTCGATGCAGACGGCGGCGCGGGCGGCGAGTTCGACGGCGAGGGCGCGGTCGCGCTCCCCGAAGGGTTCGCTGCCCTTGGCGCGGGAGAACTGGACGAGGCCGACGACGATGTCGTGGGCGACCATCGGCACGACCAGGGTGGACTGGACGAGTTCGCCGTCGGCGCCGGGCACCGTCCGGATGCGGCCGGTGCGCAGGGCCCCGGCGCACGGCGAGTTGAACGGGTAGCGGTGGACGGCTCCGACCTCGATGGGCACGGGCCCGCAACAGCCGCTGTCCGGGGCGTGGCCCTCGTCTGTTCTGAGGGGGGTGTCGGAGACGGCGCTGGCGAAGGCGACCCTGCGGAGTTCGGCGCTGCCCGCCCCGTAGCCGACGTCGTGGGAGCTGCCCCAGCGGCCGGGCGGTGCCTCGTCGCCGGTCAGCAGGCCCTGGTAGAGGTCGACGGAGGCGAGGTCGCAGAAGCCGGGGACGGCGACGTCGAGCAGCTCGCGGGCGGTGGCCTCCAGATCGAGGGAGTTGCCGATGCGGGCCCCCGCCTCGTTGAGGAGGGCGAGGTTGCGGCGGGCGCTGGCGGCTTCCCTGGCCGCGTTGTGGCGGCGGGTGACGTCGATGCCGAGGCCGGCGACGCCGACCGGGCGGCCGGAGCCGCTGTGGACCCGGTAGAGGTTGATGGACCAGTGGCGGCGGTCGCGGGCGCCGGGTGCGGCGCCGACGATCCTGAAGTCGGTGACGGACTCCCCCGTGTCCAGGACCCGCTGGAGGGCGGTGGTCATCCGGTCGGCCTCGGCACGGGTGAGGTAGTCGTGGACGGTGCGGCCCCGGTGGTCGTCGGCCGAGCCGCCGAAGACGGTGGCGAAGCGCCGGTTGGCCCGCTTGACCGTGAGGTCCGTGCCGAAGAGGAGAAAGCCGAAGGGAGATTGGCCGAATATCGCCTGGGAAGCGGCAAGGTCCGTCTCGATGCGCCGGAGGGCGCGCACATCCACGACGATGCAGAGCGCGGCCCGTTCCCCGGTCTCGGTCTCACTCGGCATCACGTACATCTCGGCGATCCCGTGGGGCTGGTCCTCGCCGGGCAGACGGAAGGGGACGAGTCCCGTCCACTCCTTGCCGTCGAGGATCTCCCTGACCCGCCGGTGACCGCGCTCGCGCAGGTCGGCGGGCATGAAGGCCTCGACGGGGTCCTTGCCCCTGGCCTCCTCGGCGGTCACCCCGAAGAGGTCCACGGCCCGTCGGCTCCACTGCTCGACGAGGCCGTCGGGCCCGATCGAGAAGGAGGCGACCCGGATGTAGTCATAGATGGATCCGGGCGGGCTGCTCTGCCACACGACGCCGCCGCTCGCCGTCTCGGATATCTCGCTCACGCGACCGTCCCCTCCAGCTCACCGCACCGGATCGGCCATGCCCGCAGTATTCAATACGGCAGGCCCCGACGGCACGACGTTCCCGATCACAGGGTGGTCTCGGTCGTCCCGTGCCGAGTACCGGTGATCGTTGTCCCTCCCTGTTTACTCACCAGGGAGAGCCAGCTCGAACCATACGGTTTTGCCCGTCCTTCCTTTACGGGTTCCCCAGCGGCGGGCGGAACAGGCCACGAGGCCGAGGCCGCGGCCCCCCTCGTCCTCGGGTCCCGGGGCCCGTGCGGTCGGCGGATCCGGAAGCGGATCGGAAACCTCCACGAGCAGCGCGGGCGGGCGGGCCGGGTCGGCGCCGCCGGGGTGGATCCGGACGAGCCGGACCCCGATCGGGCCGGAGGCGTACCGCAGGGAGTTGGTCACCAACTCGCTGACCAGCAGGACGGTCACATCACCGAGGGCCGCGTCGAGCTCCCACGCGCGGAGGGTCTCGCGCACCGCATGGCGGGCCGTACGCACGGCGTTCGCCTCCGCGGGGAAGTTCCATTCGGCGCGGTCGCCGTCGGTGTCGATCACACCCGATCACTTCCCCAGCCGTGTGTCAGCAGGAAGGGCCACGTCCCGTTTCCAGGGGTCAATCTGGACATACCCGATATTCGGGGCGGGATATCGTACGGGTCGCAGCAACGGGCGCACGGTGGCACGAACGGCGTAGAGACTCAGTCCCGCGCTCCGTCGGCGGGCGCCGGCGGCAGTCTCAGCGCGGCCTCGGCGACGGCGGGGCGGTCCTGGTCGAGCCAGTCGACCGAGTCCAGCTCGTGCCGGGCGAGCCAGCGCAGCGCGTCGTGGTCCTCCAGCGGGCGCGGCGTGCCGGAGAGCAGCCGGGCGGTCCACACCCGCAGGACGTAACCGGGCTTCAGCGGCCACTCGCCGGGGATGCGCTCGCCCGGCTCGACCTCCACGCCGAGCTCCTCGCGGAGCTCGCGGACCAGCGCCTCTTCTCCGGTCTCGCCCGGTTCGAGCTTGCCGCCGGGCAGTTCCCACCGGCCGGCGAGCTCGGCGGGGGCGCTGCGGCGGGCGGCGAGCAGCCGCCCCCCGTCGTACAGGGCTCCCGCGACGACGACCACGGCGTCGGGCTCGCGGGCCGGGGCGGGGTCGGTGGTGCGTTCCGTCATGGGCGCGAGCGTAGCCCGGCCCGCTCGGCGACCGCCGGGCTCAGAGAGCGGGGGTGCCGATGCGCTCGACCCAGTAGAGCTGCTTGTGGCCGCGGTCGTCGAGACTGTCCGCGATCTTCTGGGCCTCGTCCCGGGTCGCGTACCGCCCCACCCGGTAGCGATTGCCGTTGTCGTCCTGCCGTATGACGAGCCAAGGCAGGAGGGCTCCACCCTCGGTCATCGGGCTGTTCCTTCCACCGGTCCGGACGCCGTCGAGGATCTCCGGGAAACCTCAATCCGCATATGCCGGAGCTTACGCCTGACCTTCACACAGCGGATATGCGTTTTCACAAAGAGATACGGATCGGCCGGGAACCGACGGAACGAGGCCGAACCCCACGCATCGCCTCACACCCCGGCCGTATCGGAGCATGCGTCAGCCCCCGCGAACGGCCGTGGCACGCGGGGGGAGCGCGTCAACGCGCCGACAGGCGGCGGGCAGACGTCGGCACGGGCAGTCGACGGCACGGGGCAGCGCGGACGGCCGACGCCGCGGGGCAGCGCGGACAGGTGACGGCGCGGGACAGCGCGGACGGCCGTCGCCGCGGGGCAGCCGTCAGCACGGACGGCCTGCGGCACGGAAAGGGGTCGATGCGGGCCGCCTACGGCGCGGGAAGGCGACGGCGCGAAAAGGTGTCAGCGCACCGGCAGGTGGTAGGCGATGCGGTAGCGGTCGGCGGGGACGACGACGTCGGCCGTCTCGACGGCCCGCCCTGAGGCGTAGTAGGTCCGCTCGACGACCATCACCACGTGCCCGGGGACCCCGCCGAGCGCGAGGAGTTCCTCGGCGAGGCCGGGCCGGGCCCCGACCTCCTCCACCACGTTGTCCACGACGACGTCGATCGCGGCCATGCGCTCGACGACGCCGCAGCCGCCCAGCGGCCCCTCCTCGGGCAGCATGACCGGCGTCCGCCCGGTGACGGCGAGCGGCTCCCAGGAGGTGGAGACCATCATGGGCTCGCCCCCGTCCCGGTACACGTACCGCGTGCGCATCACCCGCTCCCCCGGCTCGATGCCCAGCCGCTCGGCGACCTCGACGCTCGCCGGCTCCTGCTCGCTGCTCGACTCCCAGGTGCCGCGGGCCCCTTCGGCCGCCTGCTCCTGGCGGAAGGGGGTGGCGCCGGCCTCGGGGCGGTAGCCGGAGCGGGCGATGCGCCGCGGCACGGGGCGCTCCCGCACGTACGTCCCGGAACCCGAGCGTCCCTCCACGAGCCCTTCGGCCATGAGCACCTTGCGGGCCTCCAGCGCGACGGTGTCCGACACCCCGTACTCCTCGCGGATGCGCGCCTGCGAGGGGAGGCGGGTATGCGGGGGAAGCGAGCCGTTGGCGATCTTCTCCCGCAGATCGCTCGCCACGCGCAGATAGGCGGGCTGCTCACCGAACGTCACTGGACACTCCCCTCAGGTTGACTGACAGCTACAGGGTGACAACCGACGGTGGCGATCCGCAAGCATGGGCCAAGGTTTCACCCGAAGTGATGACACCTTGACGAGAGGGCTTGCCGCGGAGGGTCGCCCCGGATAGGCCCCGCCGAACCCCTTGACCCCATTGGTCCAGACCAATACGTTCCTGCCTGAACCCCCCGCAACCACCGCACGCTCCATCCCGCCTCGCACAGGAACGAGCCCATGCGTCCCACAGCCATGACCAAGCTGACCTTCGGCGCGGCCGCCGCCGCCACCCTCGGCCTCCTCGCCGCCCTGGCCCCGACCGCCGCCGCGCACCAGTCCTCCGACACGCACCGGCCTTCCGACACGCCCCGGCCCACCGCGCACACACCCGCCCTGAAGCGCATCGGCTACTTCACCCAATGGGGCATCTACGGAAGGAACTTCCAGGTCAAGGACCTGGAGACGAGCGGCACCGCCGCCAAGCTCAGCCACGTCAACTACGCCTTCGGCGTGATCGGTCCGGACGGCAGGTGCCTCATGGGCAACGCCCCCGGCTCCGACCCCTGGGCCGACTACGTCCGCCCGGTGGACGCCGCCAACTCCGTGGACGGCGTGGCCGACACGGCCGACCAGCGCCTGGCCGGCAACTTCAACGAACTGCGCGAGCTCAAGGCGAAGCACCCCGGCCTCAAGGTCATGATCTCGCTGGGCGGCTGGAGCGGCTCGGCCCACTTCTCCGACGCCGTGCGCACCGACGCCGGCCGCAAGGCCCTCGTCGCCTCCTGCATCGACACCTACATCAAGGGAAACCTGCCCGCCGACGGCGCGCGCGGCGGCGCCGGAGCCGCGGCCGGGGTCTTCGACGGGATCGACCTCGACTGGGAGTGGCCCGGATCGGACGGCGCCCCCGGCAACGTGATCCGGCCCGAGGACAAGCCCAACTTCACGAAGCTGGTCAGGGAGTTCCGCACCCAGCTCGACGCCTACGGGCGCTCGCTGCCGCAGCGCAGGCACTACGACCTCAGCGCGTACGTGCCCACCGCACCCGCCAAGATCGACGCGGGCTTCGAAGTCGCCAAGATCATCCGGGACTTCGACTTCGTCAACCTCCAGGGCTACGACTTCCACGTCTCCGGCGAGAAGACCACCGCCCAGCAGTCCGCCCTCTTCGCCAAGAACGACTTCAGCGTCGACCAGACCGTCAGGGCCTGGCTGCGCCGCGGCGCCCCCGCCCACAAGCTCGTGGTGGGCATGCCCTTCTACGGCCAGGGCTGGACCGGCGTCACCGGCGGCGGCGACGGCCTCGGACAGCCCGCGGCCGGCCCCGCCCCCGCGACCTGGGTCGCCGGCTCCGAGGACTACAAGCACCTGAGGAAGCTGGCCGACTCCGGGACGTACAAGCTCTACCGGGGTCCGCGCGGCGGCCACGCCTGGCTCTTCGACGGCACCACCCTGTGGACCTACGACGACCCCACCGTCCTGCGCACCAAGGCGTCCTACGTCCGGCAGCACGGCCTCGGCGGCGCCATGGTCTGGTCCCTCGACGGCGACACCCCGAACGGTGAGCTGATCACCGCGATCGACCGCGGCCTGACCCGCCGCTGACGTGGCGGCCCGAGCCGCCGGCGCGGCACCGCCGGCGGCTCGGGCCCAGGCTCAGGCGGCCCAGGCGGCCCAGACACCGCCGGCGGCTCAGGCGGCCCAGACATCACCGGCGGCTCAGACACCACCGACGGCTCAGACGGACGCTCAGGCCGAGGTTCCCTCCTCGGCCGGCGGCGTGTCCGTGAGTCCGAGGGAGGTCCGGACGGACGCGCCGAGGTCCTCTGGAAGGGCTTCCCAGGCCTTCTCGTAGTCCGTCCAGTAGGCCTCCGCGTCGGCCGCCGTCGCCAGCCTGCCCCAGTGCTTCGAGGCCGCGTCGAGGGTCGTGCCGAGCTCCGCGACCGGGCCGTTGGCGGCGGCGGGCCAGGTGCGCCCCTTGAGCCCCGCGCGCGCCGCGTCGATGGCCTCCAGCATCTCCCCGGCCCACGCCTTGTTGGCGGCGAAGTCCTCGTCCGGGTCGTCCTCCGGCTCCGCGTACACGGTCGTCTCGATCGGGTTCACGGCCGTCAGGAAGGACGTCTGGTCCGCGTCCAGGGTGGACGCGTCGGAGCGTACGGAGCCCTCGTAGGGGTCGCCCTCGGTGGCGAACGCGCAGATCACGGTCCGGTCGCCGCCGCGCCACGTCTGGCTGCTGGGCAGGTAGTAGTACGTCCAGACGTCACCGGGGACGGCCCAGGTGTCCAGCGCGTACGCCGTGTTGATCGTGTCGCAGCGCTTCTCCGCCACCTCGTCGAGCGCGTCGTCGCCGGGCCACTTGCCGAAGCCGGTGATCTTGAAGCGGCCGGTCGTCTCGCCGTCGTGCGGCAGGTCGCAGTCGACGACCTCCACGTCCGTCGCGAATTCCTCCAGCTTGTCGTCGTCCTTGAAGCACTGCCCCGTCCGCAGCGACGCCGGGGACTTCGAGCGGGACGCCTCGTCGAAGCCCTCCTTGAAGCCGTCCCAGACCGAGCGGAAACCGCCGGTCACGAGGCCGACGACGAGCAGCAGGCAGCTCACCGCGGACAGGACGATGCCCGCGATCGCGAACCCCTTGCCCGCCTGGCCCTTCTTCCTGATGCGCGGAAGGGCCATGAGCCCGAGGACCAGGCCGAGCGGCGGGAGGCAGCAGACGATGCCGGAGACGAGGGAGCCGACGGCGAGGCCGCTGGTGCTCCGCCGCGGCTGCCCGTAGGGAGCGGCGCCGGGCACCCCGGGCCGACCGTACGCGTACGGCATTCCCGGCGAGGTGTACGGGCCCGGCGCGGGCCATCCCCCCGGCTGCGGTGCTCCCTGCTGCGGCACTCCCTCCGGCGACGGGGACGGCGGGGTCGGCTGGGTCGGCTCCACGGGTACGGTGCTCCTGTTTCGGGGCGGGCTGCGCGAACAAACGATCGGGCGCGCATCGTACGTGGCCGGGTGGAACGGACGGGAAGGCGGGGAGGCCGCGCGGAGGACGGGATCGCGGAGGCATCCGGCGCGGACGCGCGGAGAGGCGGCCGCGGACCCGGGGCGTACGGACGGAGAGGCGGCCGCGGACCCGGGGCATACGCGCGGAGAGGCGGCCGCGGACCCGGGGCATAAGCGCGGAGAGGCGGTCGCGGACCCGGGGCGTACGGGCGGACCGGGGCGCGCGGGGACGCCGAGGGGCGGCCGCCCGCAGGCGACCGCCCCTCACCGTTCGTGGTGCAGCCGTGTGTCAGAACTGCAGGGCCCAGGAGTCGATCTTCCCGGTGTCGATGGACGCGTTGTCCGTGACCCGCAGCTTCCACGTGCCGTTGGCGACCTCCGAGGAGGCGTTCACGGTGTACGTGGTGTTGATGTTGTCCGCGCTGCCGCCGGTGCCGAAGGCCTTCAGGGTGTACGCCGTGCCGTCCGGGGCGATCAGCTGGACCTGGAGGTCACCGATGTAGGTGTGGACGATGTTCACCGGCACCTGGAGGCCGGAGGGCGCGTTGCCGGAGACGCCGCTGACGGTGACCGGGGACTCGACGGTCGCGTTGTCGTTGATCGCGTAGTCCGCGGTGTTCTCGAACTTCGGGCCGGTGGGCGGCGGGGTGGAGCCGCCGCCCACGTAGAGCAGCCGGTTCGGGGAGCCGGTGCCGGGGCTGGTGACGACGTTGGGGGTGGCGGCGTTCACGAGGGCCGTGGAGACCTGCGCGGGGGTCGCCGTGGGGTTGTCCGCCAGGTAGAGGGCGGCGGCGCCGGCGACGTGCGGGGACGCCATCGACGTACCGGAGATGGTGTTGGTGGCGGTGTCGCCGGTGTTCCAGGACGACTTGATGGAGGAGCCGGGGGCGAAGAGGTCCAGGCCGCTGCCGTAGTTGGAGTAGCTCGCCTTGGCGTCGCCCGACGTCGTGGCGCCGACGGTGATGGCCTCGGCGACGCGCGCGGGCGAGTGGTTGGCGGCGTTGTCGGTCTCGTTGCCGGCGGCGACCGCGTAGGTGACGCCGGAGGCGATCGAGTTGCGGACGGCCTGGTCGAGGACGGTGTCGACGTCGCCGCCGAGGCTCATGTTGGCGACGGCCGGCTTGACGGCGTTGCGCGTCACCCAGTCGATGCCCGCGACGACCTGCTCGGTCGTGCCGGAGCCGGAGTTGTCCAGGACGCGGACGCCGACGATCTTCGCCTTCTTGGCGACGCCGTACGACGAGCCCGCGACGGTGCCGGCGACGTGGGTGCCGTGGCCGTGGCCGTCCTGGGCGGTGTTGTCGTTGTCGATGGCGTCGTAGCCGTTGGAGGCGCGGCCGCCGAAGTCGCTGTGGCTGATCCGCACGCCGGTGTCGATGATGTACGCCGTGACGCCCTGGCCCGCGCTGTCCGGGTAGGTGTAACTCTGGTTCAGCGGGAGGGCCTTCTGGTCGATCCGGTCCAGGCCCCAGGACGGCGGGGAGGGCTGGGTGCCGTCGACGTGGAAGACGCGGTTCTGGACGACGGACCGGACGGCGGGGTCGGCCGCGAGCTTCCTCGCCTGCGCCTCGGAGAGCTCGACGGAGTAGCCGTTGATCGCGGAGGTGTACGTGCGCTTGATCTTCGCGCCGAACCGGGCGGCGACGGCACGGCCCTCGGCGGTCTCCGCCTGCGCCGACTCGTCGAGGGTGACGATGTAGCTGCCCGCGATGGTGCCTTCGGCCCCGGCGTTCGCGATGACGCCTTCCGGTGCGGCCGGCGAGGCGGCGGCCGGGAGGGCGGAGAGCGAGCCGAGGGCGAGGGCGGCGACGGTTATGGCCGCGGCGGTGGCGGTTCGACGACGTGCGTCGCGCGTCACTGACATGGGGAGGGTCCTCCTCGTGGGGGGTGTGCACTGCCGTGGGGATGCGACAGGAACGACGAACATGACGAGGACATGACAAGGTGACAGAAGGTGTCCACGCCGTTTCGAACGTCCGGCTGCCGAGCGAAAGATTGGCGGATCCATAGGAATCCCACAAGAGCCCCCGGCGGCCCGCAACACCCGCGCCACACGGCTGCCATGCTGAACTCCATGACCGTCTACGTGTGTCCCCGCTGCGGCGTCCGCACGCCCACGTCCGCGCTCACCTGGTGTTGTCCGAAGTGCCGCGGCCCCTGGGACCTCGACTTCGAGGGCGGGCCGGTTCCCCTCCCGTCCCTCGCGTCACGTGTGAATTCATTGTGGCGTTACGCGGAAGCGCTGCCTCCGATGCCGTGCGCGCCCGAGGTGACCCTCGGCGAGGGCCGCACGCCCCTCGTCCCCCTCGGCCCATCGGTTTCGGCCAAACTCGACTTCCTCATGCCGACCCTGTCGTTCAAGGACCGCGGCGCCGTGATGCTCGCCGCGCACGCGCTGCGGCTCGCCCGCTCCGGAGCCCTCGAACGGGTCGTGGCCGACAGCAGCGGCAACGCCGGCACGGCGGTCGCCGCGTACGGCGCGCGCGCCGGGCTCGACTGCCTCGTGTACGTCCCCGCCGGCACCTCGCCGAAGAAGCTGGACCAGATCCGGGCGCACGGGGCACGCGTCGTCGAGGTGCCGGGCGACCGCGAGGCCACGGCCAGGGCCGCCCGGGCGGCCGCCGACGAACCCGGCACCTTCTACGCCTCGCACGTCCACAACCCGTACTTCACCCACGGCACCAAGACCTACGTCTACGAGCTGTGGGAGGAGCTCGGCGGCCGCCTCCCCGACACGATCGTCGTCCCCGTCGGCAACGGCACCCTCCTCCTCGGCGCCGCCCTCGCCCTCGACGAGCTCCACCGCCACGGCCTGACCGACACCCGGCCCGCCCTCGTGGCCGTCCAGGCGGCGGCCGTCTCTCCCCTGGCCGACGCCTTCCACGCCGGCGCGGACGACCTCGCCGCCCCCGCCGTCGCCGCCCCCACCCTCGCCGAGGGCATCGCGATCACGGCCCCGCCCCGGGCCCGCCCGATCCTCCGCGCGGTACGGGACACCGGCGGCACCTTCCTCACCGTGACCGACGAACGGATCCGGGCCGCCCAGCGCGACCTCGCCGCCCGCGGCCTCTTCGTCGAACCCACCGCGGCCGCCTGCTGGGCCGCGGTCCACGACGCCCCGCCCCGCCCGGGCCTCACGGTCGTCCCCCTGTGCGGCGCGGGCGCCAAGACGGGCCTGGCGCCCTGAAGCCGCACCGGGGACGGCGGGTGCGCGGGATGGATCAGAACTCGTCGGCGCCGTTGCGGAGTTCGTGGGTCCAGTAGCCCGTCTTGGCGGCGGCCTCGTCGACGGCGAGCCCGCCGGCGGGGGCCTTGACGACGATGCTGCCCTCGGCCGGGCCGTCGGCGGAGAAGAGGTTGACGTTGAACTCCTGGACGACCTTGTTGTCCTCGTGGACGCCGCCGAGGGCGACACGGACGTTCGCGTAGGCGGGCTCGCCGGCCTTGAGGACGATCGGGGCGGCCGGCTTGCTCTTGGCCACGGCCGGGACGTCCTTGGCCGTCTGGATCGGGCCGAAGGCGATCAGCGGGTACTGGAGAAGGGTGCAGGAGCGGCCCGAGGTGTTGGTCGCGGTGAGGACGATGTGCTCGGTCGGGACCTCGTCGGCCTTCTTCGCCGTGATCTTGACGTCGCCGTAGGCGCAGGCCGGAGCCGCGGCGGAGGTCTTCGAACCGCCCGTGGAACCCGTGGAGCCGGTGGAGCCCGTGGAACCGGAGGAGGATCCGCCGGACGAGGAGGACGCGGCGGCGGAGCCGCCGGCCGAGCCCGAGCCGCCCTTGGTGGCCGTCTGGTCCGCCGTGCCGCCGGCGGCCGAACCGCCGGCCGGCTGCGAGGCCGCGGCGTTGCCCGCGTCCTTCGCGCCGGTGGCCTCGTCACCGCCGCCGCAGGCGGTCAGGCCCAGCGAGAGGGCGGCGATGGCGGCGGCGGCCAGGACGGTGTTCTTGCGGTGGTTGCGCATGGTGGTGTTCCCCCGTTGACGCGGTCGGTCGGCGCACGTGACTCCGTGCCCGGTGCTGTATCCAGCTTCGGGCCACGCGCTGCCGTCCCGCTTGCGTACCGCTAACGATCCGCTGACAGCCGCGACAGCCGCTCCGTCGCCCGCACCGAACCCTCCGTGAAACCGGCCTTCTCCGACGCCGCGATCGCCCTTTCCAGCTGGTCGGCAGCCTCGTCCAGACGACCGATGCCGGCCAGCGCCTCGCCCCGCACGATCTGCAGCTGCGCCCGGACGACCACCGCGTCGGGCGCGACCAGTTCCCCGGCGCGAACGGTGTGGGCGAGCGCCGCCGCGTAGTCCTCCGCCTTCAGGCAGTGCCCGGCCAGATGCTGGAGCGTCAGGACCTGCGTGGACGGGTGCCCGGTGCGGTCGGCGAGCGACACCGCGTGCATCATCAGCAGCCCGGCCCGCTCGTGCTCCCCCGTCGCGTCGAGGACGGCGGCGTAGTTGACGTACGCGATCGCCTCGCTGATCGCGTCGCCCGCGCGGGCCGCGAGACCGGGCGCCTTCTCCAGGTGGACGAGCGCCTCGGCGTCCCGGCCCTCCTCGTGCAGGATCCAGCCCAGCAGGGCCCGGGACCGCGACTGGGCGTCGAGGTCGCCGATGTGCTCGGCCGAGGCGAGGCCCGCCTCCAGGAGCGGCGTCCACCCGTCCCCGATCCGCATGAGCATGAGCGGCCACTGCACGAGGGCGAGCCGCCAGGCACGGTCGTGCAGGCCGAGGGCCGCGGCGGCGGCCACCGCGCCCTCCAGCGCCGGGCGTTCGGCCACGTACCAGTCGAGGGCCGCCGTCCGGTCCTCGAACTCCCGCGTGGCGGCGGGCCGTCGCACGTCGGGGGGCAGCGAGTAGCACGGCTGGGAGCCCGGTTCGGCGGCGGCGTCGGCCGCGAGCCCCGTGTACAGGTAGTGGTCCACGAGCCGGAGCAGTCCCTCGGGATCGGCCTGCGGGGCGAGGTGGCGGGCGTACAGGCGCACCAGGTCGTGCGGGGTCCACCGGCCCGGGACGGACTCGGTGAGCAGGTGCGCCGCGGCGAGCCGGTCCAGGTCGACGGAGGCCTGCGCGGGGGACGTGCCGGCGAGCGCTCCCGCCGCGAAACGGTCCAGGTCGGAGCCGGTGTGCAGGCCGATGGCACGGAACAGCCGGGCGGCGGACTCCGGCAGCTGCTGGACGGTGAGGCGCAGCGCCGCCGACACCCCCCGGTCCTCCACGTCGAGCAGTGTCAACCGGCTCTGCTCGTCGGCGAGTTCGCCCACCATCGCGTCCAGCGTCCACTGCGGCCGTTCGACCAGGCGGGCCGCCGTCACGCGCAGCGCCAGCGGCAGCCCGTCGCAGAGCCCGGCGAGCCGCGCGGCGGCCTCGGGCTCGGAGGCGACCCGGTCCGCGCCGAGCACGGTGGTGAGCAGGGCCGTCGAGTCGGCCGCCGGGAGGAGCCGGAGCGGCACCGGCCGGGCGGCGTCGGAGGCGACGAGGCCGCCGAGCCGGTCACGGCTGGTGATCACGGTCGTGCAGTGGTCGCCGCCCGGCAGCAGCGGCCTGACCTGCTCGGAGGAACGCGCGTTGTCGAGGACGACCAGCAGCCGCCGTCCGCCGGTGAGCGTGCGGAACAGCGCGCCCCGCGCCTCGACCGCCTCCGGTATGCGCTGCGGCGGGACGCCGAGCGCGAGCAGGAACTCCCGCAGCACGGCGGCCGTCTCGGGCGCCTGGGTCTCGCTGAAGCCGCGCAGGTCGGCGAAGAGCCGCCCGTCGGGGAAGTCGGCGCGCCGCTTGTACGCCCAGTGCAGGGCGAACGCGGTCTTGCCGACGCCGGCGGGCCCGGTGACGAGGCACACGGGCGCCTCCTCGCAGGACACCGCCCGGTCGAGCGCGGCCAGTTCGGCGCCCCGGCCGGTGAAGCCGCGCGGCGCCCGCGGCAGCCCCTCCGGCACCGCGACCTCGGCGGGGGCCGCGGGGCGCGGGGCGCTGACCGGTTCGGCGGAGCGGAGGAGGGTCGCGTACGCCTCGGCGAGCGTCTCGCCCGGGTCGACGCCCAGCTCCTCGGCGAGCAGCCGCCGGGTCCTGTGGTACCAGTCGATCGCGTCCGACTGGCGCCCCGAACGACCGAGCGCCAGCATCAGCGCGGCCGCCAGCGACTCGCGCAGCGGATGCGCGACGGCCTCGGTCCGGAGCACGGCGGCGGCCCTGGCGTGCTCGCCGAGCTTCCCGTACGCCTCCGCCAGCGCCTCCACCGACGCCAGCCGCAGCTCCTCGAGACCGCCGGCAGCCGCCTCCAGCGGCCTGCTGTGCACGGTCCCGGTGAGCGCGGGCCCCTGCCAGTACGACAGGGCCTCGCGCAGCATCCGCACCGCGTCGGCCGGCTGTCGCTGCACGCCCGCCAGACCGACGAGCTCCTCGAACCGGTGGGCGTCCACCAAGGACTCCGGCATCCGCAGGACGTACGCCGAGCCGTGCGTCGCCAGCTCCACGCCGTACGCCGCCGCACCGTGCTCCGCGAGCAGCGCCCGCAGGCGCGACACGTGCCCCTGCAGCACCGTCTTGGCGTGCGTGGGCGGCTCGTCCTCCCACAGCGCGTCGATCAACTGCCCCACGTTCACCGCACTGTTGGGGCGCAGCAGCAGCATCGCGAGCAGACTCGTCCGCTTGGCGGGCCCCAAGGCTACGTCCCTGTCCTCCGCCACCAGCGCAACGGAGCCGAGCAGCCTGAACTCCACCTGATACCTCCGCGATCCTGTCCCTCAAGCCCCCCATCCCCGGCCTTCGAGGATACTTGTGAGTAGAGGCCCGCCCGCCCCCCGCCGTTCCCCGCCCCCACCCCCGCCGTCGCTATCCGGACACGGCGACCGAGCGCGCGGAGGCGAAGGACAGGGGCGGGGGTGCGGACCAGGTCACCGGGTCACCAGGTCCGGGAGACGGACCGGGCCGCGGCCACGGACCGGGGCACCGGGTCCGGGAGACGGACCGGGCCGCGGCCACGGACCTGGTCAGGCCGATTCCGCCGGAACGTCCCCCGCGGGCTCCTCACCGGCGAGGCCGGGCTGCCGCTCCCCGTCCGGCTCGTCCTCCGTGAGGCCCGCCGGGCTCGCTCGCACCCGCTCCTCCCCCACCAGGCCCAGCCTCGCCTGCTCCTCCTCCAGGATCCTGTGGGCGATCCCGGTGTCCGACACGTCGATCGCGTCGGGGGTGGCCTCGGCCACGGCGCTGCGGCGGGCGTACGTGTCGAAGAGGCGGGTCTTGCGCTCCAGGAGCCGGACCAGGCGCTCGTCCACACCGCCGGTGGCGAGCAGCCGGTGGACGCGCACCCGCCTGACCTGCCCCATGCGGTGGGCTCGGGCCACCGCCTGCTGCTCGACGGTCGGCTTGATCTGGGGTTCGCAGATGACGACGACGGACGCGGCCTGCATGTTGAGGCCGATGCCCGCGGCCTGGATCTGCGCCAGCAGCACCGCGGGCCCGGGCACCGCCGCGAAGTCGTCGACGACCTGCTGCCGCCGCGCGGCCGCGACGTCGCCGGTGATCGGACCGTGCACGGGGACACCGGCGTCGAGGGCCTCCCCCACCACGCCGAGCACGTCCTTGAAGTAGGAGAAGACCACCGTCTTCCGGCCGTTCTCGCCGGCCTCCCGGACGATCTCGCGGAGCCGCTCCAGCTTGGCCGACTTCTCGGGGCGCGCGTACGCGGCCTTGCGCATCGCCATGAAGTTGCCGGCGCGCACCGCTTCCCGGTAGGCCTCCTCGTCGGAGATGCTCAGCTCCTCCCATTCGTCGGTGTGCTGGAGGGCGGGCAGCTCCGCGAGGACGTCCTTCTGGTTGCGCCGCAGATAGACCGGTGCGACGGCCTTGCGGAAGTCGACCGAGCCGGTGAGGGCGCCTCCCCTGGTGAGGGAGTTGACGAGGTCGGGCCTGAGCATCCCGACGAGGTTGCGGAACTCCCCGACCCTGTTCTCCATCGGAGTGCCGGTCATGAAGAGGGCGTGCTCGGAGCGCTCCACCCACCGGGCGACCGCCTGGGACCGCAGCGTCTTCGGGTTCTTCACCAGGTGCGCCTCGTCCACCACGAGCACCGCGACCTCGCCGCCGCCGTCCGGGCCGGGGAACCCGCGCAGCGCGTCGAAGGTGGTCACCGCGGCCCCGCCGGTGCTCCGCCATTCGGCGAACGCCTCGTGCCGGTCGGGTCCGTGCAGGAGCACCGGGCGCAGCGTGCTGCGGGCCTCGATCTCGCGCACCCAGTTCACCAGGACGCTCGGCGGGCAGACGACCAGGAAGTGGCTCCGCCCCTCGGCGGCCAGGTGGGTCAGCACGGCGATCGCCTGGATGGTCTTGCCGAGCCCCATCTCGTCGCCGAGCACCACCTTGCGCTGGGCGAGGACGAACCGCGCGCCGAACTCCTGGTACCCGCGCAGGGAGACCCGCAGACGGGTGTCGTCGAGGCGCTGGCGCCGTACGCGCTGGGCGAGCCTGTCGGGCAGGAACCCCTGGGCGGCGCCCACCTCCGGTGCCCGTCCGGGGATCCCGGCGAGGACGCCGTAGTACTCGGCGGAGCGCAGCTCGAAGTCCACCCAGGCCGCGAGGTCGGTCGCGGGCCCGCGCAGCAGGTCCACCGACGCCTGCGTGAGGAGTTCGAGCAGCCCCGCCCGGTCCGCGTCCGCCACCACCGACCGGATGCCGTCGACGGCGGCGAGCGCCCGGGACCGCTTCTCCTGCCCGGCCAGGAGCATCCGCACCCGTCCGCCGGCCGGTCTGGCGTCGGCGAGCAGCGGACCGAGCCGTCGCACCAGGCCCTCGGCCGCGTCGACCGCCCGCCGCCCGTCCGGCCCCGCCTCCACCAGCAGGTTCAGCGCGACGACGAGCGCGGTGGTCCGGGGCTCCTGCCGGTCCGCGTCGATGTGCACGGCGACGGTCTCGTGCGCGGCCTCCGCCAGCCGCTGGGCGGCCGCGAGGATCTGGTCGGCGGTCTGCCGGCCGACCCCGGGCACCTGCCGCAGGCGGTAGGGCCCCGCTTCGAGCACCCGCCCGACCGTCGTCAGCCCGTTCCGCTCGATGCTCTCCCACTGGAGCCGCCCCTGGGTGAGCTCCTTCAGCCGGCCGACGGGCGTGGCGCCGAGGTCCCGCGCCACCGCCTCGTCCTGGAGCGGCCCCAGCGCCTCCTGCACCGCCTCCACGGCCCTGCCGTGGTCCCCGCACACCGCCTGCGCCGCCTCGTACAGCCGCGCCCCCCTGGCCACCGCCTCCCGCACATCCCGCCCCACGCGCCCGCCCCTCGTTCTCCCGTACCCGGCCCACCGACCGAAGAGCGCCTCCACGTCTCCCCGATGAAGCAGTACTACACCCCTCCACCCCCACCCCCGCGCCGGAACAGGAAGGGGGCCGGACTCCACGGAGTCCGGCCCCTTCCCGGGTGCGGGCGCGATCAGACGTTGAAGCGGAACTCCACCACGTCGCCGTCCTGCATGACGTATTCCTTGCCCTCCATGCGGGCCTTGCCGGCGGCGCGGGCTTCGGCGACGGAGCCGGTGGCGACGAGGTCGGCGAAGGAGATGACCTCGGCCTTGATGAAGCCCTTCTGGAAGTCGGTGTGGATGACACCGGCGGCCTCGGGGGCGGTGGCGCCCTGCTTGATCGTCCAGGCGCGGGATTCCTTGGGGCCGGCCGTCAGGTAGGTCTGGAGGCCGAGGGTGGCGAAGCCGACGCGGGCGAGGGTGGCGAGGCCGGGCTCCTCGGCGCCGACGGACTGGAGGAGCTCCATGGCGTCCTCCTCGTCGAGCTCGGCGAGGTCCTGCTCCAGCTTGGCGTTGAGGAAGATGGCCTCGGCCGGGGCGACCAGGGCGCTCTGCTCGGCCTTGAAGGCGTCGTCGGTCAGCTCGTCCTCGTCGACGTTGAAGACGTAGAGGAACGGCTTGGTGGTGAGGAGGTGGAGGTCGTGGAGGAGCTCCGCCTTCTCCGAGCCCTGGACGATGCCCTGGGAGAAGAGGGTGTCGCCCTTCTCCAGGATCGCCTGGGCGGCCTCGACGGCGGCGACCTTGGGCGCCGTGTCCTTCTTGATCCGCATCTCCTTCTGGAGGCGCGGCAGGACCTTCTCGATCGTCTGGAGGTCCGCGAGGATCAGCTCGGTGTTGATCGTCTCGATGTCGTCCTTCGGCGAGACCTTGCCGTCGACGTGGACGACGTTCTCGTCCTTGAAGGCGCGGATGACCTGGCAGATCGCGTCCGACTCGCGGATGTTCGCGAGGAACTTGTTGCCGAGGCCCTCGCCCTCGCTCGCGCCGCGCACGATGCCCGCGATGTCGACGAAGTCGACGGTCGCCGGGAGGATGCGCTGGGAGGAGAAGATCTCCGCGAGCTTGGTCAGGCGGGCGTCGGGGACACCGACGACGCCGACGTTGGGCTCGATCGTGGCGAACGGGTAGTTGGCCGCCAGCACGTCGTTCTTGGTCAGGGCGTTGAACAGGGTCGACTTGCCGACATTCGGCAGACCGACGATTCCGATCGTGAGCGACACGGTGGCGACTTCCTGAAGGTGTGGACGGGGGGCCGATCCCCCAGTTTACGGGCGGGGGGAACCGGCCAGTGACGCCGACCTTCGGTCTATCTCGGTCGCAACGTCACCCAAAGGGCGTGTCCCGGACCCGGTTCCCGGCCCCTTCCGACCTACGTTGGTCGTGTGGAGCAGCACAGGACAAGTCAGCCGCAAGGCCGCCGACGGCCGCAAACCCCCGTCACGCCGCCGCCCGCGCTCGTGGAGGGCGCGGCCGTGTACCGCGTGACCGGCCGGCCCGGGCGGGCCCCCGGCGACGCCCGGGTGGAGCGGGCCGCGGGCGCCGCCGTGCCCGGCCGCGGTTCCGGCCGGGCCGGGGCCCGGCCCGTGCCGCCCGTCGTCCTCGCCCTGCGCCGGCTGCCCTCGCCCCGGCTGACCGGGTTGGGCGCCGGGCTGTTCGCCTCGGCCGTCATGCTGACGCTCGGCTTCCTCGACCTGCTGCTTTTCGGCGGCTCCCCCGTCGTCTACGGGGTGCTGTTCCTGCCCGTCAGCGCCCTCACCGCGCTGTGGGTGCGCAGCGCCGACCTCGTCACGGCCCCGATCGCCGTCCCCATCGCCTTCGCCGTCGGCGTCGTCCCCGTCGCGGGCGGTACGGGAGGGCTCGGCGGTCAGGCGATGGCCGTCGTCACCGCCCTCGCCGTGCACGCCGGCTGGCTGTACGGCGGCACCCTGGTCGCCGGTCTCATCGCGAGCTTCCGCAAGGTGCGGGAGATGGCCCGGCGCCAGCAGCGCACCGCCGCCGCCCGGCTGGCGGCCTCCTCGCCGGGCCCCGCCGACCCGCCCCGCGCCCCCCGCCGCCGCCCGGTCGTGTAGCCGGGCGGGCCGGGCGGGCTGGGCGCGGGGCGGCGGCGGGCCGGGCGACCGGCATCCGCGGCCGGGCCGCCACCGCCCCGCGTACGGCCCGCGGAAAAACGGCCCGCGGAAAACGCCCCGCGTACGGCCCGCGGGGGAACGGCGGCCGGGCCGCCGGAGGCCCGTGGGGTCCGGCCGGTCAGGGTCCGGTGGTGTCAGGTCGTGCGCGTGGCCATCGCCGCGCCGACGATGCCGGCGTTGTTCCGGAGTTCGGCGGGGACGATCTCGGCGCGGATGCCGGTGAGGAGGGGGAGGAACTTGTCGGCCTTGCGGCTGACGCCGCCGCCGATGATGAAGAGCTCGGGGGAGAAGAGCATCTCGACGTGGGCGAGGTACTTGCGCAGGCGCCGGGTGGCCCAGTGCTCCCAGGTGAGGTCCTCGTCCTCCTTGGCCTTGGTGGAGGCCCGGGTCTCGGCGTCGTGGCCCTTGAGTTCGAGGTGGCCCAGTTCGGTGTTGTGGACGAGGCGGCCGTCGGTGAAGAGGGCGGAGCCGATGCCGGTGCCCAGGGTCAGGAGGATCACCGTGCCCTTGCGGCCGCGGCCGGCGCCGAAGGTCATCTCGGCGACGCCGGCGGCGTCGGCGTCGTTGAGGACGGTCACCGGGAGGCCGCCGAGGCGGTCGCCGATGAGGCTGCCGGCGTCGACGCCGATCCAGGACTTGTCGACGTTGGCGGCCGTACGGATGGTGGAGCCGGTGACGACACCGGGGAAGGTGACGCCCACCGGGCCGGTCCAGCCGAAGTGCGCCACGACCTCCGCGACGCAGCCCGCCACACCGTCGGGTGTGGCGGGCTGCGGGGTCAGTACCTTGTGGCGCTCCTCGGCGAGCGCACCGCGCTCCAGGTCCACGGGGGCGCCTTTGATGCCCGAGCCGCCGATGTCCACTCCGAAGACGTTCATGGACCCACGGTAAGGGCTCGGACGCCGGGTTACTCCTTGACGGGCACGGTCGCGGCGAGCTTCTCCGCCTCGGCGCGCAGGTCCTTGTTGCGGAGCTCCTTGGGCAGCGAGAAGGTCAGGGACTCGTCGGCGGTCTTGACGATCTCGACGTCCGCGTAGCCGCGCTCGGACAGCCACTCCAGGACCTCCTGGACGAGGACGTCCGGGACGGAGGCGCCGGAGGAGAGGCCGACGCTGGTGACGCCCTCCAGCCAGGCCTCGTCGATCTCGCGTGCGAAGTCGACGAGGTACGCGGCGGGGACGCCGGCCTGCTTGGCGACCTCGACCATGCGGATCGAGTTCGAGGAGTTCTTCGAGCCGACGACGATCACCAGCTCGGCCTGGCCGGCGAGCTCCTTGATGGCGGTCTGGCGGTTCTGCGTGGCGTAGCAGATGTCGTCCGACGGCGGGGAGATCAGCTGCGGGAACTTCTCCTTCAGCGCGTCGACCGTCTCCATCGTCTCGTCGACGGAGAGCGTGGTCTGCGAGAGCCAGACGACGCGGGAGGGGTCGCGGACCTCGATCTTGGCGACGTCGCCGGGGCCGTCGACCAGCTGGATGTGGTCGGGGGCCTCGCCGGAGGTGCCGATGACCTCCTCGTGGCCCTCGTGGCCGATGAGGAGGATGTCGAAGTCCTCCTTGGCGAAGCGGACGGCTTCCTTGTGGACCTTGGTGACCAGCGGGCAGGTCGCGTCGATGGTCGCGAGGCGGCCCTGGCGGGCCTCCTCGTGGACGGTCGGGGCGACGCCGTGCGCGGAGAACATCACGATGTTGCCCGGCGGGACCTCGGTCGCCTGGTCGACGAAGATGGCGCCCTTCCGCTCCAGGGTCTGGACGACGTACTTGTTGTGGACGATCTCGTGGCGTACGTAGATCGGCGCCCCGTACTGCTCCAGGGCCTTCTCCACGGCGATCACGGCACGGTCGACGCCCGCGCAGTAGCCACGGGGTGCGGCGAGCAGGACACGCTTCGGGCGGTTCGTCGCGGGCGTTGCAGTCATGCGTCCCATCGTAAGGCCGCGTCGGTGAGCGGTTTGATCGGCGTGGTGGCCGAAACTGTCGCCATGCCCGAGGAAACGCAGGTGACGGCGGACGCGGAGCACACCGGCCTTCGACGGAACCTCGGGTTCCGCGACCTGGTCGTCTACGGGTTGCTGTTCATCGCCCCGATGGCCCCCGTGGGCGTCTTCGGCACCCTCGACGCCAAGTCGGACGGAGCCGTCGCACTGGTGTACCTCGTGGCGACCGTCGCCATGGCGTTCACGGCGTTCAGCTACGCGCAGATGGTGCGGGTCGCCCCGCAGGCCGGCTCGGTCTTCACGTACGCCCGCAAGGGCCTCGGAGACGGACCGGGCTTCGTCGCCGGCTGGATGGCGATGCTCGACTACCTGCTGATCCCGGCCGTCGCCTACCTCTTCTCGGGGATCGCGATGGAGGCGCTGGTCCCGGCGGTGGACCGGTGGGTGTGGACCGGGATCGCCGTGGTCGTCACCACCCTGCTCAACCTGTGGGGGGTGCGGGCGGCCGCCCGGGTCGGCTTCGTGGTGCTCGCCATGGAGATCGCGGTCCTGCTGGTCTTCGTCGTGTCGGCGGTGGTGGTGCTCGTACGGGACGGGGCGCGGCGCGACTGGTGGTCGCCGCTCACCGGGGACAGCGGCTTCTCCCTGGCGGCCGTCCTGGGCGCGGTGTCGGTGGCCGTCCTGTCCTACCTGGGCTTCGACGCGATCGCCTCCTTCGCGGAGGAGGTCACGGGCGGTTCGGCGAAGGTGGCGCGGGCCGTGCTGTTCTGCCTGGCGCTCGCGGGCGTGCTGTTCGTGGCGCAGTCCTGGCTGGTGGCGCTGCTCGAACCGGTGTCGTCGGCCGAGCTCGCGGCCGACCCGGGGAAGCAGGGCTCCGCGTTCTACGACGCCGTGGACGCGTCCGTCGGCGGCTGGCTGCACGACCTGGTGGCCGTCTCGAAGGCGATCGGCGCGGCCTTCGCGGCCCTCGCGGGCCAGGCCGCCGGCGGGCGGCTGCTCTTCGCGATGGGCCGCGACCGGCGGCTGCCGCACCTGCTCGCCCGTACGGACGGGGGCGTGCCGCGCGTGGCGCTGCTCGTCGCGGCCACGGTCACGATGGTCGCGGCGCTGTGGGCGGCCCGGCGGGACGACGGCCTCGACCACCTGGTGTCGGTGGTCGACGTCGGCGCGCTGACGGCGTTCGTGCTGCTGCACGCGAGCGTGGTCGGCTGGTTCGCCGTACGGCGGGCGGAAGGGCCCCCGAACTGGCTCGCGCACGTCGTCGCGCCCACGATCGGCGCCGCGATCCTCGTCGCGGTGATCGTCGAGGCCTCCCCCGTCGCCCAGGTGGTGGGCGTGGTGTGGCTGGGCGTCGGCCTCGTCGTCCTCGCCGTCCAGGGCACGACCCGGACCGCCCCGCGCGCGTGAACGGGAAGCGGGAACGGTCGCCACGCGCGCGTGAACAGGAGCGTGAAGCCTTGACGCTCGCCACGCGCG
This sequence comes from Streptomyces sp. NPDC043176, assembly GCF_056436715.1. Taxonomy (NCBI): domain Bacteria; kingdom Bacillati; phylum Actinomycetota; class Actinomycetes; order Kitasatosporales; family Streptomycetaceae; genus Streptomyces; species Streptomyces sp. NPDC043176. The sequence goes on along the minus strand of NZ_JBWKCA010000001.1, from coordinate 113,829 downwards.
CGTAGCGAGGCCGCGTCGGCGGGGTCCCGGCTCGGGTCCCTCGCACGTGGTCGGGGCCGCGCGGGCGGGGGTCCCGGCTCGGGTCACGCGCGCGTGGCGAGGCCGCGCGGGCGGGGTCCCGGCTCGCGCGCACTTCGGCGCGGACCTCCGCGCGGTCCTGACGTTGTCGTACCGCGCGGTTACGCTCGGTCCATGGGTCTGACTACGTCCGCAGAAGCGCCGCTTCCCGTCGGTGAGGTCTCCCGGCTGATCGGGGGCTGGATCGACCGGCTCGGGGCGATCTGGGTCGAGGGGCAGATCACGCAGCTGTCGCGGCGGCCGGGCGCCGGGGTCGTGTTCCTGACGCTGCGGGATCCCTCGCACGACATCTCGATCGGCGTCACCTGCTACCGCAAGGTCTTCGACGCGGTGGCGGACGTCGTGTCGGAGGGCGCACGGGTCGTCCTGCACGCGAAGCCCGAGTGGTACGCGCCGCGCGGGCAGCTGTCGCTGCGGGCGGTGGAGATCAAGCCGGTGGGGATCGGCGAGCTGCTCGCCCGCCTGGAGCAGCTGAAGCGGAGCCTGGCGTCCGAGGGACTGTTCGCGCTCGACCGGAAGAAGCCGCTGCCGTTCCTGCCGCACCGCGTCGGCCTGGTCTGCGGCCGAGCCTCGGCGGCCGAGCGGGACGTCCTGGAGAACGCGCGGCGCCGGTGGCCGGCCGTCAGCTTCGAGGTGCGGAACGTCGCGGTGCAGGGCGTGAAGGCGGTCCCGCAGGTCATCCAGGCGGTGCGGGAGCTCGACGGGGACGAGGACGTCGACGTGATCATCGTCGCCCGGGGCGGCGGCAGCGTCGAGGACCTGCTGCCGTTCTCGGACGAGCAGCTCGTCCGGGCGGTGGCCGACTGCCGTACGCCGGTGGTCTCCGCGATCGGGCACGAGCCGGACTCGCCGCTGCTCGACCTGGTGGCGGACCTGCGCGCCTCGACGCCCACGGACGCGGCCAAGAAGGTCGTGCCGGACGTCGGGGAGGAGCTCGACCGGGTGCGCGGGCTGCGGGACCGCGCCCTGCGGACCGTCCGGGGCCTCCTCGACCGCGAGGAGCGCGGTCTGGCGCACGCGCTGGCGCGGCCCGTCATGGAGCATCCGCAGCGGATGGTCGAGGTCCGCGAGGACGAGGTCGCCGCACTGCTCGCCCGCAGCCGCCGGGTGCTCGGGCACCTTCTGGACCGGGCGGACTCCGAGCTGTCGCACACGCGGGCCCGGGTCCGGGCGCTGTCGCCCGCCGCGACGATGGAGCGGGGGTACGCGGTGCTGCAGCGGGCGGACGGCGCGGTCGTCCGCTCCCCCAAGGAGGTCACGGACGGCGAGGAGCTGCGGGCCCGGGTGGCGGAAGGCGAGTTCGCGGTCCGCCGCGTCGCCGCCGACCCGTCCTGAACCGGAACCGCCCGCGGCGCGGACCGCCCGGCACGCGCCGCGCGGCGGGAGCCGCCGGCGCGGGACCGCAGGATCGAGGACCGCGGGGCCGAGGGCCGCAGGACTGACGACCGCGGGCCCGCGGGGCACGGGACCCCACCCCGCCGGGACGTACGGCGCGGGACACGGACAGAGAAGCAGGACAGGTACGACGGAGGGTGGAGCACATGGCAGTCGGTACGGAAGAGGCGGCGCTCGGGTACGAGGAGGCGCGGGACGAGCTGATCGAGGTCGTGCGTCGCCTGGAGGCGGGCGGCACGACCCTGGAGGAGTCCCTGGCGCTCTGGGAGCGCGGCGAGGAGCTGGCCCAGGTCTGCCGGCGCCGTCTCGACGGGGCCCGGGCCCGGCTCGACGCCTCCCTGGCGACGGAGCGCGCGGCGGAGACGGCCGAGGAGACGGGCGATGAGGACGAGGACGAGGACTAGCGCCCTCGCGGCTCCCGGGGAGGAGCAGCACGCCCTCGCGGCTCCCGGGGAGGAGCAGCACGCGGCTTCCGGAGAGGAGCGGGACCCCCTCGCGGCTTCCGGGGAGGAGGAGCGTGCCCTCGCGGCTCCCGGCAGGGAGGGGCAGCGCCCCGTTCCGGCGTTCGGTCCCGCCCGGTCCCGCCCGGTGGCGCGCCTGGCGTAGACTCGGCGCCGAGTGAAACGGATCACTATCCGGATGGATTAGTTGAACCTTCACCAATCCCGGGCGTACTGTCGGGGCATCGCTTGAACTCCGTACGAGCGACCCCCTTGCAGTCCGGAAGGTACGCAGCATGTCTCTCGCCCTTGACCCCGCCGCCCAGGACCTCCTCTTCCGTGAGGCCCGCACCGCCAACACGTTCACCGACGAGCCGGTGACCGACGAGCAGGTCCAGGCGATCTACGACCTGGTGAAGTTCGGCCCGACCGCCTTCAACCAGTCCCCGCTGCGCATCACGCTGGTCCGCTCCCCCGAGGCCCGCGAGCGCCTGGTCAAGCACATGGCCGAGGGCAACCAGGCCAAGACCGCCTCCGCCCCGCTGGTCGCGATCCTCTCCGCCGACAACGAGTTCCACGAGGAGCTCCCGGCCCTGCTCCCGCACTTCCCGCAGGCCAAGGACATGTTCTTCGCCGAGCGCCCGGTCCGTGAGGGCTCGGCCGCGCTGAACGCCGCCCTGCAGGCCGCGTACTTCATCGTGGGCGTCCGCGCCGCCGGCCTGGCCGCCGGCCCGATGACCGGCCTGGACTTCGCCGGCGTCCAGAAGGAGTTCCTGGACGACGACCACACCCCGCTGATGGTCGTCAACATCGGCAAGCCGGGCGAGGACGCCTGGTTCCCGCGCTCCCCGCGCCTCTCCTTCGACGAGGTCATCACCACCGTCTGAGCCGCGCCGCACCGGCAGGCCGAACGGGCACGACGGGAAGGGCCCCGCACTCGACGAGTGCGGGGCCCTTCCCGTACGCCCGGGTGGGGCGGGTGGTCGGAGGGTCAGACCTTGTTCGAGCGGAGCGCGCCCGCCATCTCGCTCAGCCGCTCGAAGGAGGCGGTGCCGGTCACCACGGTGGTCGCCCCGCCGTCCGTGCGGACGAGGGCGTCGTACTTGGGACCCTCCCAGCGCTGCCAGACCTGGCCGGCCACCGTCTCGGTGCGCCCGGTGTTCCTGGCGCGCTGGGTGACGTCCGGCACATAGGTGCCCGGCGCCGCCGTCGACTGGTGGATCGCCACGTACTGGGTGTCCGGGGAGAGGAAGCCGAGCTGCCAGGCGTCGGCGTTCTCGCGCTTGTACGAGACGACCGTCGCCTTCCAGCCGTCACCGAGCCCCTGGGGGGCCAGCACCGGATACGGCGCCGCCCGCTGGGCCGTGAGGAGCTCGACCCGGTAGTCCTTCGCCTTGACCGGGTCGGCTTCCTCGTCATGCGGAATGAAGAGATACATCACGCCCGCGGCGACCAAGATCACCCCGAGGGACTGGAACATCCCGCGTACCGTCTGCCTGCCTCGCATACCTGCCACGCCCACCATGGTCGCATCACGGTTCCGTGCTCATACGTGGGCCCCACTGCTCATTTTGTCGACGTACCGATAGAGTCGCAGCACCCTCTTATTTCCGGCCGTCGCCGTACAGAAAGGTGCGTTCCGATGACCGAGCAGCATCATCTGCCGCCCGAGCTTGTCGTCTCTCCCGAGGCCCCCGACCGCAACCTGGCTCTCGAGCTGGTCCGCGTCACCGAGGCCGCCGCCATGGCCGCCGGCCGCTGGGTCGGCCGGGGCGACAAGATCGGCGCGGACGGCGCAGCGGTCAACGCCATGCGGACCCTGATCTCCACCGTCTCGATGAACGGCGTCGTCGTCATCGGCGAGGGCGAGAAGGACGAAGCCCCCATGCTCTTCAACGGCGAGCGGGTCGGCGACGGCACCGGCGCCGAGGTCGACATCGCCGTGGACCCGATCGACGGCACCACGCTCAACGCCAAGGGCATGCCGAACGCGATCGCCGTCCTGGCCGCCGCCGACCGCGGCGCCATGTTCGACCCGTCCGCGGTCTTCTACATGGACAAGCTCGTCACCGGCCCCGAGGCCGCCGACTTCGTCGACATCAACGCCCCCGTCTCGGTCAACATCCGCCGGGTGGCCAAGGCGAAGAACTCCTCGCCCGAGGACATCACGGTCGTCATCCTGGACCGCCCCCGCCACGAGGGCATCGTCAAGGAGATCCGCGAGACCGGCGCCCGGATCAAGTTCATCTCGGACGGCGACGTCGCCGGCTCGATCATGGCCGTCCGCGAGGGCACGGGCGTCGACATGCTGATGGGCATCGGCGGCACCCCCGAGGGCATCATCTCCGCGTGCGCCATCAAGTGCCTCGGCGGTGTCATCCAGGGCAAGCTGTGGCCGAAGGACGACGCCGAGCGCCAGAAGGCCCTGGACGCGGGCCACGACCTGGACCGGGTGCTCTCCACGAACGACCTGGTCGCCGGCGACAACGTCTTCTTCGTCGCGACCGGCATCACCGACGGCGAGCTGCTGCGCGGCGTGCGCTACCGCGCCGAGACCGCGACCACCCAGTCGCTGGTCATGCGCTCGAAGTCCGGCACGATCCGCCAGATCGACTCCACGCACCGGCTCTCGAAGCTGCGCGCGTACAGCAAGATCGACTTCGACCGCGCGAACTGACCGCGCGACGACGGTACGAAGAGGGGCGCCCCCATGTGCGGTGGGGGCGCCCCTTCCCGTACGGGCCCGCGGAGACGCGTCCGCGGTTCCCGTCAGCCCGCCTGGGCGATCCGCTCGGTCGCCGAGGCCTTCCGCAGCTCCACCTCGCGCCGCCGGCGCCGGGCGAGGACGACACGGCGCTCCGCCGCCGTCAGCCCGCCCCACACTCCGTACGGCTCCGGCTGGAGCAGCGCGTGCTCGCGGCACTCGACCATGACGGGACAGCGCGCGCAGACCCGCTTGGCCGCCTCCTCGCGGGCCAGCCGCGCGGCGGTCGGTTCCTTGGACGGGGCGAAGAACAGCCCGGCTTCGTCCCGGCGGCACACCGCCTCCGCGTGCCAAGGGCCTGCCTCGTCGTCCCGGGTGGGCGTGATGCGCTGAGGGGGGACGGCGGCGACCTGGAGGGGCTGATGCGGCAGTTGCAGCACGGTCTACTCCTGACGACGGCTTCGCGAGCGAGCGGCGATGCCCCAGCCCTACCCGCTGTGCGCGCGCCTATGCACTGCGTGCCGCGCCGTTCCGCACTGCGGATAGCCGTGGGCGGATTCCGGTCACGACCGGGACGGGACGCCGGTCACGGCCGGGACGGGGCGCCGGTCGCCGGTCGCCGCCGGGACGGGGACTCCCTCGGTCGCGCCTCCCGCCCCGCCGGACGTCAGTGGCCGAGGTGTTTGCGCAGCCTGCCCTGGAGGTCGGTGATCCACTTGCCGCGCTTGGGCCTGGCCTCGACGTTCCCGAAGACCGAGTAGCCGTTGATGACGACGACCGGGGCCTGCGGGTCGACGCCCTCCAGGGTGACGACCTCGAAGTTCCCGAAGACCCCGCTGCCGTTGCCGCGCAGGCTGATGTTCTCCGGGACGCGCACCTCGACGTTCCCGAAGATCGAGGTGGCGTTGATGGTGGTGAGCCGCTGGGCGAAGATCGCCTCGGTGAGGTCGACCTCGATGTTCCCGAAGAGCGCGAAGGCGTTCGTCCGGCGGCTCACCCGCCAGCGGCCCTTGCGGGTGGTGCTGGAGAAGATCGCGACGAGGTTCTCCGCGGGGCCCTCGGGGTCGTCGGCGGCCCACACGTGGGCCGGCTCGGACTCCTGGCGGGTGCGGGCGGAGGGCAGGTCGCGGACGATCGGCTCCAGCTCCCCGACCGTCTTGGCCCGGTAGACCGCGTCGATCCGGTCCGAGTGCTCCTCCGGGTCGAGCCGCCCCTCGGCCAGGGCGTCCCCGAGAATGTCCGCGATCCGGTCCCGGTCCGCGTCCGAGGCCCGCAGCGAGCCCCGCGGGTCGGCGAAGGCGGGCTCCGCGGGCGCGGTCTCGGCGGGCGCGGCCGACCGCTGCGGCTGGGGCTGCTTCTCGGGTTCGGGCTGCTTTTCGAGGTCCACGGAGCCAGCCTAGCGAAACGCGATAGATCGCGACCAGGGGGCAGGGCCGGGGCTGTGGACGAAAGGCGCTCGGAGGCGGGCGGCGGCCCCCCGCGGCCGGCTGCCCGCAGCCAGTCGCCCGCCGTCGGACCCCGACGGCCGGACCCCCAGGGCCGACCCCCACGGTCGGCTTCCCGCGGCCGGTCCCCCGCCGCGGCCGGGCCGGCCGCACCTTCCTCCGTCGCCGGATCCGCGCCGGACGCACCTCCGCCCGGGCCCCGGACACCCGGGCGGGCGGCAAGTGAGCCTTACCTCACAGGATCGGCGGCGCGCCCGCGTTCTACGCTGGAGTGCGCGCGGCCAACGGAGGCGGCGTCGCTGTCTGCCGAGTGAGGAATGGCTGCCGTCATGCCAGAGTTTGCGTACTCCGATCTGCTCCCGCTGGGAGAGGACACCACGCCCTACCGCCTGGTGACCTCCGAAGGTGTCTCCACCTTCGAGGCCGACGGCCGTACGTTCCTCAAGGTCGAGCCCGAGGCCCTGCGGCAGCTGGCCGCCGAGGCGATCCACGACATCCAGCACTTCCTGCGCCCGGCCCACCTGGCCCAGCTGCGCCGGATCATCGACGACCCCGAGGCCTCGTCGAACGACAAGTTCGTGGCGCTCGACCTGCTCAAGAACGCGAACATCGCCGCCGCCGGCGTCCTGCCGATGTGCCAGGACACGGGCACCGCGATCGTGATGGGCAAGCGCGGCCAGAACGTGCTGACCCCGGGCCGCGACGAGGAGGCCCTGTCCAAGGGCATCTACGACGCGTACACCAGGCTCAACCTGCGGTACTCGCAGATGGCCCCGGTGACCATGTGGGAGGAGAAGAACACCGGCTCGAACCTGCCCGCGCAGATCGAGCTGTACGCGACCGACGGCGGCGCGTACAAGTTCCTCTTCATGGCCAAGGGCGGCGGCTCCGCCAACAAGTCCTTCCTCTACCAGGAGACGAAGGCCGTCCTCAACGAGGCGAGCATGATGAAGTTCCTGGAGGAGAAGATCCGTTCGCTCGGCACGGCGGCCTGCCCGCCGTACCACCTGGCGATCGTCGTCGGCGGCACGTCGGCCGAGTTCGCGCTCAAGACCGCGAAGTACGCCTCCGCGCACTACCTGGACGAGCTGCCCACCGAGGGCTCGGCCGAGACCGGCCACGGCTTCCGCGACAAGGAGCTGGAGGAGAAGGTCTTCGAGCTGACGCAGAAGATCGGCATCGGCGCGCAGTTCGGCGGCAAGTACTTCTGCCACGACGTCCGCGTCGTCCGCCTCCCCCGCCACGGCGCCTCGCTGCCCGTCGCCATCGCCGTCTCCTGCTCGGCCGACCGCCAGGCCGTCGCGAAGATCACCGCCGAGGGCGTCTTCCTGGAGCAGCTGGAGACCGACCCGGCGCGCTTCCTGCCGGACACGACCGACGAGCACCTGAACGAGGCCTCCGACGTCGTCACGATCGACCTGAACCAGCCGATGGACGACATCCTCGCCGAGCTGACCAAGTACCCGGTCAAGACCCGGCTTTCGCTGAACGGCCCGCTGGTCGTGGCGCGCGACATCGCGCACGCCAAGATCAAGGAGCGCCTGGACGCGGGCGAGGAGATGCCGCAGTACCTGAAGGACCACCCGGTCTACTACGCGGGCCCGGCGAAGACCCCCGAGGGTTACGCCTCCGGTTCCTTCGGTCCCACGACGGCCGGCCGCATGGACTCGTACGTGGAGCAGTTCCAGGCCGCGGGCGGCTCGAAGGTGATGCTGGCGAAGGGCAACCGGTCCGGGCAGGTCACGGCCGCGTGCGGCGCGCACGGCGGCTTCTACCTCGGCTCGATCGGCGGCCCGGCGGCCCGCCTCGCGCAGGACTGCATCAAGAAGGTCGAGGTCGTCGAGTACGAGGAGCTCGGCATGGAGGCGGTCTGGAAGATCGAGGTCGAGGACTTCCCGGCGTTCATCGTCGTGGACGACAAGGGCAACGACTTCTTCCAGAACCCGGCGCCGGAGCCGACGTTCACGCACATCCCGGTGCGGGGTCCGGGTCTCGGCTGATCCCTCCCCCCTGGCGCTTCCGTGAAGCCCCCGTTCCCGCAGGGAACGGGGCTTCCCGTTCGCGGCCGCTCGGAAGTGCGCCGCCGTCCGCTCAGAAAGTCGCTACCGACCGGTAGCCCTCCCGTCGCCTACTGGTCAGTATGGGTCGCGAGCATGTCAACCACTGAGCCGGTCGACCCCTCGGGAGCCCCCCATGCCCTCCGCCAAGCGCACCGCCGCCGCCACCCTCGGCCTGGCCGCCGTCCTCGTCGTCGGGCCCGCGCCCGCCGCCTCGGCCGCCGACCCCGACACCCACGTGACCTCGGCCGCGGCCCTCGCCGACGTCGACTACGGGACCTGGCGCCGCGACGTGGCGGCCGTCGTCGCCGAGGCCCGCCCGTACATCGAGGAGCGCGCCGAGGACGCCGGCCGGGAGAAGCAGGCGATCGTCCTCGACATCGACAACAGCTCCCTGGAGACGGACTTCCACCCCTTCTGGGAGCTGCCGACCCCGGCCATCGCGGACGTGCGGGACCTCGTCCGCGACGCCCACGCGCGCGGGGTGGCGGTCTTCTTCGTGACCGCGCGGCCGGGGATCATCCACTCCCTGACGGACTGGAACCTGAGGAAGTCCGGGTATCCGGTCGACGGTCTGTACGTGCGGAACCTGCCCGACCTGTTCGCCGAGGTCGGCGCGTACAAGACCGCGAAGCGCGCGGAGATCGAGGCCAAGGGCTACACGATCATCGCGAACATCGGCAACAACACCACCGACCTCGTCGGCGGCCACGCCGAGCGCGCCTTCAAGCTGCCGGACTACGGCGGCAAGCTGTCCTGACGTCGGTCCACCAGGGGTGCGGGACACCCCCTAGCGGACGTTGATGTGGAACTCCATCCGCTCGTAGTCCCCGTCGGGGGTGGTGCGCACGTAGCCACGGGCGTCCTTGAAGTCACCGGTTCCGCCGGTGATGGCCACGTCGTACGCGGCGGGCGCCTCGGCCGAGGTGTCGAAGGTGACGAGGGCCTGGGCGGTGAGCTGTCCGCCCGGTCCGCCGTTCAGGACGAAGGTGCCGACGCAGTTCACGTCCGCCTGGGTGCCGGAGACGCGCACCACGGCGCAGGTGACGCCGTCGCGGCCGACCTTGTCGCCGCCCTTGGTCTTGTACAGGTCGTCGGCGACGGTGAAGACGTCGCCGACCTTGGGCGGCGGCCCGCTCTCGTCGGCCCCCTCGGCCGGGACCTCCTTGGCGTAGAGCGTGAGCTCGAACCCGTCGCCGTTGTCGGCCTGGACCGGGGCCACGGCGCCGAAGGCGACGGCCGCGACCGTGCAGGCACCGAGCGTGCCGATCCTCCTGAGGGTGCGGGTCATGTCCTGCCTCCCGGTGGGATGGGGGGTCCCCCTCGGCATGCTTCACATTGTGCGACGGTCACCGCGCGTTCGCCCGTCCGGGCGTATGCCCGCTCCCCGGGTCGGCGATCATGGGCGTCATGCGAGAGAGAGCACTTCCGATACGCGCGGCGGCCTCCGTCGCCCTGGCCACGGCCGGGCTGCTGCTGACCGGCTGCGGTACGACTCCGGCGCCCGTGGCCCCGGCGGGCACCGCCGCGCCGGAGGCGGAGGGCCCGAAGGCCGCCGCCACCCTGGGTGGGCCGGGGTCGGCCTGCGCGCTGCCCGTGTCGTTCGGGCTGGCGGAGAAGTGGGAGCCGGAGGCGATCGACGACCCGGAGAACCCGGAGTTCGCGGCGCTGACGCGTCAGGGTCCCGCGGTGATCCGCTGCGAGGTGGACGCCAAGCCGGCCGGGCACATCGGCTACCTGCGGATCTGGACGGCGGACAAGGGTCCCGCGCGGGCCGCGCTCGAAGGCTTCGTGAAGGGCGCGCGGAGCACCTCGAAGGTCGCCTACGAGGAGACCGCCGCGGGCGCGCTGCCGGCCGTCGAGGTGACGTACACCGTCTCCGTCGAGCTGACGGAGGAGTCGAAGGAGGAGCGGGCGTTCGCCGTCTCCACGCCCAAGGGCGTGGTGATCGTCCACCTCGGCGGGCTCGACTCCGACGAGCACCGGGCGATGATCCCGGCGTACGAGCTGGCGAAGTCGACGCTGAGGGCGCTCTGATCCGCTCGGGGATCCCAGGGTCTCCGAACGGAACCGTGGCCCCCGTCCCGCACCGGACGGGGGCCACGGCGTCTCCGGGGCCCCGGGGGTGTCCCGCCGCTCGGGCCGGACCGAGGCCTCCCTACACGAACTGCTGGTTCGCGGAGCCGTTGCAGCTCTGGAGCCTGATCGGCTCCTTCGCCGCGCCCTGGGTGAGGCAGAGGCCGGTCGCGGCGGCGGGGCGGATGGTGGCGCCGTCGCGGACGAACCTCTGGTTGGCGGCGCCGCTGCAGTTCCAGACGACGAGCGCCTTCCCGGCCTGGTAGACGGCGCCGGGCACGTCCACGCAGCGGTCCTGGGTGAGCTGGGTGTGCAGGGTCCGCCGGGCGGAGTCGTACCACCAGCCCTGGTTGCGGCCGCCGTGGCAGTCCCAGCCGAGCACGCCCGTCCCGTTGGCGGACTCGGCCGCGTCGACGTCCAGGCAGTTGCCGGTCGCCTGGTTCCTGAGCGGGCGGTACGCGTCGTCCCAGGCGAGCGGGAAGAGCGTCGGCGTGCCGCTGGAGTCGATGTCGGCGCAGCTCGCCTCGCGCCGGTCCGAGGCGTAGATCTGCGTCAGGCAGGACGCGAAGGCGGCGTGGCCGCTCTTGTTGGGGTGGAAGGACTGCCGGACGGAGTTCTCGTCGATGCCGCCGGGCTTGGAGAGGTCGATGTACAGGCCCCGGGCCCAGGTGTCCTCCATGCAGACCTCGTGGCCGTGGAAGAGCCGCGAGTTGTCGAGGTAGACGGCTCCGGTGGAGGCGGCCGCCCGGCGCATGCCGCGCTCGAAGGCGGGGACGGCGGTGTTGCGGCCCCACTTGGTGTCGGAGTCGTACCCCATGCCGCCGCAGGCGAGCTTGCCGGGGAAGTTCGGGTTGTCGCGGAAGTCGGGGCCGATCGGGCTCGGGTAGCCCATGACGACGAGCTTGTAGTCGCCGTCGGCGTAGCCGGCGTCGCGCATGACGGTCCTCAGGTCGCGCACGGTCTGCTCGACCTTGGGGACGAGCGCGTCGACGCGGGCCTGCCAGCCGGGGGCGTACTTGGGCTCGCAGGTGCCCTGGCTGAGCACGTAGCGCTGGACGCAGTCGGTCATGACGGGCCCGAACTGCAGGTCGTCGTTGGCTCCGGCGACGAGCAGGACCATCTTGATCCGGGTGTTGCGGGCCTTGACGGCGAGGTTGTCGCTCTGGACCAGCTCGTCGGCGTACTGCCGGGAGCCGCCGATGCGGATGTTGCCCGTGTACGCGCCGGAGCAGGCCACGTTGAAGGTGAGGTCCGCGGGGATCCCGGTGCGGTGGATGGCGGCGTCGGGCGAGCGGTGACACCAGTTGGTGGGCCCGTTGGTGGGCGACTCGTAGGTGCCGACGCCCTCTCCGGAGATCTCGCTGTCGCCGAGGGAGATCAGGCCGGTCCTGCGTTCGGCGAGCGGGCGCTCCTGCGGGCTGCCGTAGATCCGGGTGGCCTCGGCGGCGCGGATCGCCTCCAGCTCCGGGGAGAGGGGTGTGGAGGTGATTCCGGCCGTGGTGCTCGTGTCGGCCGCGCCCGCGGGGGCGGCGGCGGTCATGCTGCCGAGGGCCGCCGCGGCTGCGGCGACGGCTGCGACGGGCCAGCGGAGTCTGTACCCGGTGCGCTTCATTGCGCCTCCTGGAAGTGGGGTTACCCACGGTTTTTACTGGCCGGTACGCACCTTGGGAATACATCGAACAAGACAAGTGCTCATCTTTTTCGGGGGATTGGGGGTCGCCCCCCGCGAGCACAGCCAGGAGGTTGGGAACATGAACGACGCCGAGGACTACCGGATCGAGCACGACTCCATGGGCGAGGTGCGGGTCCCCGCCCACGCCAAATGGCGGGCCCAGACCCAGCGGGCGGTGGAGAACTTCCCGATCTCGGGCCAGCGCCTGGAGCGCGCCCACATCGAGGCCCTGGCCCGCATCAAGGCCGCCGCGGCCAAGGTCAACGCCGAACTGGGCGTCATCGACGAGGACCGCGCGGAGGCCATCGCGTCGGCCGCCGAGGAGGTCGCCGGGGGCCGCTGGGACGAGCACTTCCCCGTGGACGTCTTCCAGACCGGCTCGGGCACCTCGTCGAACATGAACACCAACGAGGTCATCGCCACGCTCGCCACCGAACGGCTCCCCGAGGGCCGCGAGGTCCACCCCAACGACCACGTGAACGCCTCGCAGTCCTCCAACGACGTGTTCCCGTCCTCCATCCACATCGCGGCCACCGGCGCCGTCACCCACGACCTGATCCCCGCCCTCGACCATCTGGCCGCCGCCCTGGAGCGAAAATCAGCCGAATTCGCGACGGTCGTGAAGTCCGGCCGCACGCACCTGATGGACGCCACCCCGGTCACCCTCGGCCAGGAGTTCGGCGGCTACGCGGCCCAGGTCAGGTACGGCGTCGAGCGCCTGCGCACCGCCCTCCCCCGGCTCGCCGAACTCCCCCTCGGCGGCACGGCGGTGGGCACCGGCATCAACACCCCGGCCGGATTCTCCGCCGCCGTCATCGCGGAGGTCGCCCGCGCGACCGGACTGCCCCTGACCGAGGCCCGCGACCACTTCGAGGCCCAGGGCGCCCGGGACGGCCTGGTGGAGACGTCCGGGCAGCTCCGTACCGTCGCCGTCTCCCTCACCAAGATCGCCAACGATCTGCGCTGGATGGCCAGCGGCCCGCGCACCGGCCTCGCCGAGATCAACCTGCCCGACCTCCAGCCCGGCTCCTCGATCATGCCCGGCAAGGTCAACCCGGTGATCCCCGAGGCGGTCCTCATGGTCGCCGCACAGGTGACCGGAAACGACACCACGGTCGCCGTGGCCGGCGCCGCCGGGAACTTCGAGCTCAACGTGATGCTGCCGGTGATGGCCAAGAACCTCCTGGAGTCCGTACGGCTGCTCGCCAACGCCTCCCGGCTGCTCGCGGACCGCACGGTCGACGGCATCACCGCCAACGCCGAACGCGCCCGCGAGTACGCCGAGTCCTCGCCGTCCGTGGTCACCCCGCTGAACAAGTACATCGGGTACGAGGAGGCCGCCAAGGTCGCCAAGAGGTCCCTCGCCGAGCGGAGGACCATCCGCGAGGTCGTCCTCGAGTCCGGGTACGTCGAGCGCGGCGACCTCACGGTCGAGCAGCTGGACGAGGCGCTCGACGTCCTGCGGATGACCCGGCCGTAGGGCCTGTCCGGCGCCGCGGGCCGGGCGGCACCCGCCGGACGGGCCCCGCCCCGTCCGGCGGGTGGCTGACTCATCCGTGACCTGTACCGCAGCGGCCGTGGGAGCGCGCCCCTAAGATCTGCGCATGACAGGATCGGGCGGCTCTCAGCACTGGGTGCCGGGGGATCACATCCTCTGGCGCTACCGCGGCAACGGCACCGGCGAGGTGCACATCTGCCGACCGGTGACGGTCGTCCAGGACACGCCCGAACTGCTCGCGGTCTGGATGGCGCCCGGCACCGAGTGCGTCCGCCCCGTGCTCGCCGACGGCACCCCGGTGCACGACGAGCCGCTCGCCACCCGCTACACGGCGCCGCGCACCACCGAGCGCGCGCGCTGGTCGGGCAGCGGGGTGCTGAAGCTGGCACGGCCCGACGAGCCGTGGTCGGTCTGGCTGTTCTGGGAGCGCGGCTGGCGCTTCCGCAGTTGGTACGTGAACCTGGAGGAGCCGCGGGTCCGGTGGTCCGGCGGCTTCGACTCCGAGGACCACTTCCTCGACATCTCCGTCTACCCCGACCGCAGCTGGCTGTGGCGGGACGAGGACGAGTTCGCGCAGGCCCAGCGGTCCGGTCTGATGGCCCCGGAACAGGCGGCCCTGGTCCAGGCCGCCGGGCAGCGGGCGGTGCGGCGGATCCGGGAGTGGGGCGCGCCGTTCGCGGACGGCTGGGAGGACTGGCGGCCCGATCCGGCATGGAAGGTTCCGGAGCTGCCGGCCGACTGGGACCGCACTCCGGCGCACACGGCGCCGTGAGACCCTTGATGCGCCCCCGGGGTTCAAACGTAGGATCGTCCTCCGCACGGCAGAAGCGGATCGAACGGCCCGTCGGACCGACCGAACGACACGTCAAGGACTCAGTACGGCGCAGGACCTGACCACAAGTCATCCACGAAGGGGAAGAACAGTGCCGGACGTGCGCCCGGGTGTTCCGACCCCTGCCGTTGCCGCATCTCGCGGAACGTCCACATCCGCTGCACACGAGGGGTTTACCCCCGGCGAAGGCGCGGCATCGGCGAGAAGAGCGAGTGCATCGCACCACCGGCCCGGACGGACGGAACCCCACGCGTGACGGAGCATCCCACCTCCCACGAAGGCCGACAGCCCCTGGCTGCCCGGCCGCAGGAACGCGCGCGCCCTCGCCAGGAGGCGGCGGCCGGCCTGCCCTCCGACGTGCCCGCCCAGCCGGGCGGACCGGCGGGCCGGTCGGCCCCCGCCCCCGGCACGGACACGCCCGCGGCACCCGGGCGGACGGTGCCCGCCGGCAACGGCGGCCCGGCGGGCACCGGCGCACCGGGCTCCCCGCACTCCCCCGGCGTGCCGCCGTCCCCGGGTTCGCCCCATCCGCCGGGCGGCCCCGGAGCCGTGGCGGTCGCCGTGGCCCCGCAGCCGCCCGGCGGCGCCGGGGGCGGGGACACCGCGGGACGGCGCGAGGGCGACCGGCTGCGGTTCGTCGGCGCCGCGACCCGGCGCATCGCGCGCGGCATCGACCTGGACGAGATCGTGCTCGGTCTGTGCCGGGCCAGCGTGCCGACCTTCTCGGACGAGATCCTCGTCTACCTCCGCGATCCGCTGCCGGTGGGCGACGAGCGGCCGGTGGCGCCGTTCGTGTTGCGGCTGCGCCGCACGGACCGGCTCCGGTTAAGCGAACTGGACGGCGAGGAGCTGATGCTCGTACCCGATCCGGATCCGACCCCCGCGGCCGAACTCTGCGAGGTGCGGTCCGGTGGCGCGCTGGCCGAGGTGCTGCGCGGGGTGCGGCCGGTCTTCGGCGACTCCGCGGCCGCGAAGACGGCGCTGGGCGAGCTGCTCGGCCCCGACCACCCGCTGCCCGGCGGCCTGCGGGCGGTCCTCGCGCCGCTGCGCGGCCGGCGCCGGGTGATCGGCGCGGCCGTGTTCCTGCGCCGCCCCGAGCGGGCCGGCTTCGAGCCGAACGACCTGCTCGTCGCGGCGCAGTTGGCCACGCACACCGCGCTCGGCATCGACAAGGCCGTGCTGTACGGCCGCGAGGCGTACATCGCGGACGAGCTCCAGCGGACGATGCTGCCGGACTCGCTGCCGCAGCCGACCGGCGTGAAGCTGGCCTCCCGCTATCTGCCGGCCGCCGAGACGGCCCGGGTCGGCGGCGACTGGTACGACGCGATCCCGCTGCCCGGCAGCAGGGTCGCCCTGGTCGTCGGCGACGTCATGGGCCACTCCATGACGTCGGCGGCGATCATGGGCCAGCTGCGCACCACCGCGCAGACCCTGGCCGGCCTCGACCTGCCGCCGCAGGAGGTCCTGCACCACCTGGACGAGCAGGCGCAGCGGCTCGGCCAGGACCGGATGGCGACCTGCATGTACGCGGTGTACGACCCGGTCTCGCACCGGATCACGGTCGCCAACGCGGGTCATCCGCCGCCGATACTGCTCCACCTGGGCGGGCGCGCGGAGGTGCTGCGGGTGCCGCCCGGCGCCCCGATCGGGGTGGGCGGGGTCGACTTCGAGGCGGTGGAGCTGGACGCCCCGGCGGGCGCCACGCTGCTCCTCTACACCGACGGTCTGGTCGAGTCCCGGCTGCGGGACGTGTGGACCGGGATCGAGCAGCTGCGGGAGCGCCTGGCGGCGACCGCGCAGCTGACCGGCCCCGACCACTCGCCGCCCCTGGAGGCGCTCTGCGACGACGTCCTCGACATGCTGGGTCCGGGCGACCGGGACGACGACATCGCGCTGCTCGCGGCCCGTTTCGACGGGATCGCGCCGAGCGACGTGGCGTACTGGTTCCTGGAGCCGGAGGACGCGGCCCCGGGGCGGGCCCGCCGGCTGGCCCGGCGGGCGCTCGCCCGCTGGGACCTGGAGGAGCTGACGGACTCGGTCGAGCTGCTGATCAGCGAGGTCGTGACGAACGCCGTGCGGTACGCGGAGCGGCCGGTGACCCTGCGGCTGCTCCGTACGGACGTGCTGCGCTGCGAGGTCGGCGACGACTCTCCTCAGCTGCCCCGGCAGCGGCGGGCGCGGGACACGGACGAGGGCGGTCGCGGTCTCTTCCTGGTGAACCGGCTGGCCCGCCGGTGGGGGGCGACCCGCCTCTCGGGCGGCAAGGTCGTCTGGTTCGAGCTGGCCACCCGGAACTGACCCGGCGGGCCTGGACGACGGCGAAGGCCGGACCCCTCGGGGGTCCGGCCTTCGCCGTGTGGTCGCCGGCTACTGCGGGGGACGGTTGTCGCCGCCCTGGACGGGGTCGGTGCCCGCGTCCGGCGGTTCGATCGACGGCGGCGGGGACGGCTCCTCGGTCGTGGGCTCCTGCGTGGGCTCCGTCGGAGGCGTGACGGGCGTACGCGTCGGCTCCGTGGGCGGGACGGTCGTCCTGCTCGGCGTCGTGGTCGGGTCCGGGGACGCGGTGGTCGGCGCGTCGGTGGGCTCGTCCTCAGGGGCCTCGGTGGTGGCGCCCGGGTCCGGCAGCTCGGTGTCGGCGCCTTCGGTCTCCAGGTCGAAGGAGGCGTCCGAGCCGCCGTTCAGCGCGCGCTCGGTGTAGTCGCCCCAGATCTGGGCGGGCGTACGGCCACCGTTGGCGCGGCCCTGGTTGATGGTGTCGGTGAGGGTGACCTGGTTGCCCTTGGCGTCCTCGCCGAAGAGGCCGACGGCGGTGACGAGTTCGGGGGTGTAGCCGACGAACCACGCGGAGCGGTTGTTCTCGGAGGTGCCGGTCTTGCCGGCGGCCTCGTAGTCGCCGGCGGCGCGGAAGCCGGAGCCGCTCGTCACGACGCCCGTCATCGCCTTGGTGGCGGTGTCGGCGGCGGTGCGGGTGATGACCTGGTCGCCGATGGCCTTCACCGGTTCGACGGTGCGGTCCCGGTGGGTGGCCGACTTCACCAGGGTCGGGGTGACCTTACGGCCGTGGTTGTCGAGCGTGGCGTAGACACCGGCCATGTCCAGGGTCGAGGCGCCCATGGTGCCGAGGGAGATGGCGGGGGACTCGGGGAAGTCGACGCCGTCCTTCATGCCGAGGGCGAGGGCGGTCTTCTTCACCTTGGCCGGGGTGACGTCGACGATCATCTGGGCGTAGACCGAGTTGATCGAGCTGTTGGTGGCCTTCTGGACGGTGACGGGACCGTAGTCGTCGTCGTCCTCGTTCTCCGGCGCGAACGGGATGTCGCTGCCGACGACCGGGCGGCGGCTGTTGCCGTCGTAGATGGTGCCGAGGCCGATCTTGCGCCCGTCCTGGGTGACCGAGTGGTTGTCGATGGCGGAGGCGAGGACGAGGGGCTTGAAGGTGGAGGCGGGCTGGTAGTCGCGGCGGGTCGCGTTGGACATCCAGTGCTCGGTGGCGCCGACGCCGCCATACATCGCGACGACCGCGCCGGTCTTCGGGTCGACGGAGGTGGCGCCGGCCTGGATGGTGGCCTGCTTCTTGTCGCCCTTGCGGTCGATCTTGGACTCCAGCTCCTTGTCGACCGCCTTGACGAGGTCCTTCTGCCGCTTCTCGTCGATGTTGAGGGTGATGGTCCAGCCGCCGGCCTTGATGTCCTCCTCGCTGACGCCCTGGCGCATCAGCTCCTGGTTGGCGGCCTCGACGATGTAGCCGGTCTGGCCCTCCATGCCGGGGGCGGGCTTGGGCTTCTGCGGCACGGGGAACTTCATCCCGGCGCGCTCGGAGGCGGAGAGCCAGCCCTCGCCGACCATGTTGTCGAGGACGTAGTTCCAGCGCTCCTCGACGAGCTTGCGGCCGGTGGTGCTCGCGGAGTTCCAGTCGTACTGGTTGGGCGCCTGGAGCAGCGAGGCGAGGTAGGCGCCCTGGGCGGTGGTGAGCTGGGTGGCGTCGACGCCGTAGTACGAGCGGGCGGCGGCCTGGATGCCGTAGGCGCTGCGCCCGTAGTAGCTGGTGTTCACGTAGCCGGCGAGGATGTCGCTCTTGCTCATCTCGTCGTCGACCTTGATGGCGATGACCATTTCCTTGAGCTTGCGGGTCGCCGTCTGGTCCTGGCTCAGGTAGAAGTTCTTGACGTACTGCTGGGTGATGGTCGAGCCGCCCTGCTTGCCCTTGCCCGTGATGGTGGACCAGGCGGCGCGGGTGGTGCCCTTGATGTCGACGCCGTTGTCCCGGTAGAAGGACTTGTTCTCGGCGGCGACGAACGCCTTCTGGACCTTCTCGGGGATCTTCTCCAGGCCGACGATCTCGCGGTTGATCTCGCCGGTGCGGGCGAGGATCTTTCCGTTGGAGTACTTGTAGATGTTGCTCTGCATGGTCGCCTCGGCGTTGGCCGAGGGCACGGGGACCAGGAGGTAGACGACGTACAGGGCGCCCATGGCGAGCAGGCAGCAGACGAAGAAGGTGCCCAGCAGCTTCCTCCAGGTGAAGAGGCGGCGTATGCCGCGCTTCTTCGCCGTGCTCTTGTCGGGTCGGCCCATGGGTCCTGTCGCTCCGCTCGTCGTGTGTCTCGGCGCCCCGGCCTCTGTTCGCCCACGCCGGATCAGCTCAGCAAGCTAACACCGGCGAGGCGGACAAAGGACAACCGATCACGCCTTTTCATGACGTGACAATCAGCACCTGTCCCCAGGGGAACCGACGCTCTCCGGAGCCGGATGGTTGCCCCTGCCGTACACACCAAAAAGCGGAGGAACTGCCTCCGGAACAGCGCCCTGCCGCTATACATCGTGCGTATACACCGCGTGTACAGTGAGCGGCATGTCCATCGGTCACACCCTCCTGGGACTCCTGGAGTCCGGCCCGCGCCACGGCTACGACCTCAAGCGCGCCTTCGACGAGAAGTTCGGCCACGACCGGCCGCTCCACTACGGCCAGGTCTACTCGACCATGTCCAGGCTCCTGAAGAACGGCCTGGTCGTCGTCGACGGCATCGAGGCCGGCGGCGGCCCCGAGCGGAAGCGGTACGCGATCACCGAGGCCGGCATCACCGATGTCGCCCAGTGGCTCACCACCCCGGAGAAGCCGGAGCCGTACCTCCAGTCGACGCTCTACACCAAGGTCGTCCTCGCCCTCCTCACGGGCCGCGGGGCCGCCGGGCTCCTCGACACCCAGCGCGCCGAGCACCTGCGCCTGATGCGCGAGCTCACCCGCCGCAAGAAGGACGGCGACCTCGCCGACCAGCTGATCTGCGACCACGCCCTCTTCCACCTGGAAGCGGACCTGCGCTGGCTGGAACTGACCGCCGCCCGTCTCGACCGGCTCGCCGAGGAGATCCGCCGATGACCGCCACCCCGCTGCTCAGGGCCACCGGCCTCGACAAGGCCTACGGGCCGACCCCCGCGCTCTCGGGCGCCGACTTCTCCCTCCGGGCCGGCGAGGTCGTCGCCGTCATGGGCCCCTCCGGCTCCGGCAAGTCCACGCTCCTGCACTGCCTGGCCGGCATCGTGCGCCCCGACGCGGGCACCATCGTCTACGACGGACGCGAGCTCACCGCCCTCTCCGACGGCGCGCGCAGCTCCCTGCGCCGTACCGACTTCGGGTTCGTCTTCCAGTTCGGCCGGCTCGTCCCCGAGCTGACCTGCGTCGAGAACGTCGCCCTGCCGCTCCGGCTGGGCGGCGCGAAGCGGAAGGCGGCCGAGGCCAGGGCCGTCGAGTGGATGGCCCGCCTGGAGGTCGACGACACCGCGGCCAAGCGCCCCGGCGAGATATCCGGCGGTCAGGGCCAGCGCGTCGCCGTCGCCCGCGCCCTCGTCACCGCCCCGCGCGTGATCTTCGCCGACGAACCGACCGGCGCCCTCGACTCCCTCAACGGCGAGCGGGTCATGCGGCTGCTCACCGACGCCTCCCGCGACACCGGCGCCGCCGTCGTCCTCGTCACCCACGAGGCCCGGGTCGCCGCCTACTCCGACCGCGAGATCGTCGTACGGGACGGGTCCGTCCGGGACGCGGAGTGGGCGGCATGACACTCCGGACCTGGGCCCGCGACCTGGCGCTCGGCGCCCGGTTCGCGGTCACCGGCGGCCGCTCCGGCCTGCTCCGCACCCTGCTGACCGCGACCGGCGTCGGCTTCGGCGTGGCCCTGCTGCTGCTCGCCTCCTCCTTCCCGAACATGCTCTTCCAGCGGGAGGTGCGGGAGTCGGTCCGCGCCGTCGACGGCAGCGAGCAGGTCGACGCCCCGCGGCCGGACAGCTTTCTCCACCTCGGCCGGACCACCGTCCACCGGGACGACGCCATCAGCGGACTGCTGCTGCGCCCCGAGGGCGACGCGCCCCCGGTCCCCCCGGGCGCGGACGCGTTCCCCGCGCGCGGCGAGATGCTGGTCTCCCCCGCCCTCCGCGACCTGCTCGACTCCCCCGACGGCGCCCTGCTCAGGGAACGGCTCCCCTACAGGGTGGCCGGGACGATCGGGCCGGCCGGACTCATCGGCCCGGCCGAGCTGCGGTACGTCGCCCACGTCGGCTTCCTCGACACCGACAACTTCGACGGGCGCGGCGTCCGCTACGGGTGGTCCGTGCCCGAGGAGCCGCTGAACGCCTTCCTGATCCTCCTCGTCGTCGTCGCCTGCGTCGTACTGCTCCTTCCGGTGCTGGTCTTCGTCGCGACCGCCGTCCGCTTCGGCGGCGAACAGCGCGACCGGCGGCTCGCGGCGCTCCGCCTGGTCGGCGCCGACACCGCCATGACCCGGCGGATCGCGGCCGGCGAGTCCGTCGCGGGCGCGCTCCTCGGCCTCCTCGTGGGCCTCGGACTCTTCGCGGCGGCCCGGCAGTTCGCCGGGGCCTTCACCATCTGGGACGTCAACGCCTACCCCTCCGACGTCGTGCCGATGCCCGCGCTCGCGGCCCTCGTCCTCGCGTCGGTGCCGGTCGCCTCCGTCGTGGTCGCCCTCTTCGCGCTGCGCGGGGTGGCGATCGAGCCGCTCGGCGTCGTCCGGACCGCCACGCCGCGCCGCCGCCGGCTGTGGTGGCGGCTGCTGCTGCTCGCGGCCGGCGCGGCCGTGCTCGTGCCCCTCGTCGGCGACGTTCAGGTGACCGAGACGAGCATCGACACCGTGGGCGTGGTGACCGGCACCACGCTCGCCCTGATCGGCCTCACCACGCTCCTGCCGTGGCTCGTCGAGGCCGGCGTGAAGCGACTGCACGCCGGGCCGGTGGCCTGGCAACTCGCCGTCCGCAGGCTCCAGCTGAGCAGCGGCACCGCCGCCCGCGCGGTCAGCGGCATCGTCGTCGCGGCGACCGGGGCGATCGCGCTCCAGATGCTCTTCCAGTCGATGGAGAACGACTTCACGCTGAGCACCGGCGAGGACACCACCCGCGCCCAGATCTCGATCGGCGCCGACGCGAAGGACGCCGCCGACGCGCGGGGCATGATCGCCCGCTTCGCCGGGACCGAGGGCGTCACCGGCGTGATCGGCGTCGTCGAGTCGCACGTCTGGCGGGCCGGCCCCCTGAAGGACGGCGAGGAGTTCGCCCCCACGGCGTCGATCAGGGTCGGCGACTGCGCCTCCCTCGAGGAGTTCGCCACCCTGCCCTCCTGCGCGGACGGCGACGTCTTCGTCTTCCTCGGGCACGGAGCGCAGGGCACCCCGCCCGACTCCTTCGTCACCCGGGCCGCCCGGCCCGGCGCCACGGTCGCCCTGCGCGACCCGTATCCGCACCCGAGCGCCCCGAAGCGCCCGGCGGACGGCCCGGTGCCGCAGTGGCGCGTCCCCGCCGACGCCAGGGTCGTCGACTCCCGCCCGGACCCGACGGGCACGTACCAGTACGGGGTCCTCGCCACCCCGAAGGCGATCGACGCCGCCCTGCTCGACGAGCCCGACGCGCAGACCATGGTCCGGCTCGACCCGGCGGTGCCCGACGCCGCTGACCACGTGCGGAACACGGCGGCCGCCATCGACCCGACCTCCTGGGTCCACACGCTCCAGGACACCCAGCGGGACGCGGCGTTCTCCAGCGTCCGCACCGGCATCCTCGTCGGCTCCACCCTGACGATGCTCCTGGTGGCGGCCTCGCTCCTGGTCACGACCCTGGAGCAGCTCAGGGACCGCAAGCGGCTGCTCTCCTCGCTGATCGCCTTCGGCACCCGGCGCTCCACCCTGAGCTGGTC
Organism: Streptomyces sp. NPDC043176; assembly: GCF_056436715.1. NCBI lineage: Bacteria > Bacillati > Actinomycetota > Actinomycetes > Kitasatosporales > Streptomycetaceae > Streptomyces > Streptomyces sp. NPDC043176. The sequence continues at coordinate 91,438 of NZ_JBWKCA010000001.1, read as the reverse complement.
GGTGCTCTGGCAGACGGCGGTGCCGATCGCGCTCGGACTCGCCCTCGCCGTGGCGGGCGGGCTCGGTCTCGGATTCGTCCTGCTGCGGATGGGCGGGCAGACGGTCCAGGACTGGTGGGTCTTCCTGCCCGTCGTCGGGATCGGGCTCGCGCTCATCGCCGCGGTGACGCTGCTGAGCATGCCCGTCCTGTGGCGGCTGATGCGGGCGGACGGCCTGCGCACGGAGTAACCCTCCGGGCGGATGTACGGGCGGCGGGCGGCGGTTCCTGACACCGGGGGGTCTCAGGAGCCGCCGCCCGTGCCGTGTGCCGCCCGCACCCCCGCCGCCCGTCCACGTGCCCCGGCGGTCCCGGCGCGGCGCGGCGCGGCGACCTCAGGAACCCCCGCCCGCCACGCGTACCGGCAGCGCGGCCATGTCCTCGCGGAGGGCCTCGGCCAGTTCCCCGAACTCGGCGTGGCGGGCCGCGCCCGTGCGCATGGCGAGGGCGATCCGGCGGGTGGGGGCGGGTTCGGCGAAGAGGCCGGTGCACAGGGCGGTGTTGCGGGCGGTCTCGACCGTGACGGCGGTGCGCGGCAGCAGGGTCACCCCGAGGCCGCCGGCCACCAGCTGGACCAGGGTGGAGAGCCCGGCCGCGGTGGTGGTGACCTCGGCGCCGTCCGTGCGGCCGGCCTCCCGGCAGATGTCGAGTGCCTGGTCGCGCAGGCAGTGGCCCTCGTCGAGGAGGAGCAGCCTGAGCTCCTTGAGCGCGTCGCGCGGGATGTCCTCCCGTCCGGCCAGCGGATGCCCCTGCGGGGTGACGAGCACGAAGTCCTCGTCGAAGAGCGGGAGTTCGGTGACGCCGGGCACGCCGAGCGGGACGGCGAGCAGCAGCAGGTCGAGCCGGCCGGCCGCGAGCCCCTCCAGGAGGGTGGCGGTCTGCTCCTCGTGGACCTGGAGGTCGAGCTCCGGGTAGCGCCGGTGGACGAGCCGCAGGACGGTCGGCAGCAGGTAGGGCGCGACGGTGGGGATCACGCCGAGCCGCAGCACTCCGGTGAAGGGGGCCTGGGCCGCCTCGGCCTCCTCCATGAGCTCCGCCACGGCGTCGAGGACGGCCCGCGCGCGCACCGCGAGCCGCTCCCCCGCGGGCGAGAGCAGCACCTTTCTCGTCGTACGCTCGAGGAGCTGGACACCGAGTGCCTCTTCGAGAGCCGAAACCGCGCCCGAGAGCGCGGGCTGGCTCATGCCGATGGCCGCCGCCGCATCGCGGAAGTGCAGATGCTCGGCGACCGCCACGAACGCCCTGAGCTGCGAAAGGCTGGGCTGCTTGCCGCGGTGCGGGCCGTGTGGGGGGTTGTACGGGGACGCCACTGATAACCACCTTCGATCAACACGAACCACTCTAGCTATTTCACTGATCAATGCACTCCGTGCCATGCTGTGCGAGTCGTCCAACCCCCACGGAAGACCTCAAAAGGGACCCTTCCTGCTGTGCAAGGAGAGCGCGTGCTCACTGTCGGTGACAAGTTCCCCACCTACGACCTGACCGCCTGCGTGTCGCTGGAGAGCGGCAAGGAGTTCGAGCAGATCGACCACAAGGCCTACGAGGGCAAGTGGCGCGTGGTGTTCTTCTGGCCGAAGGACTTCACCTTCGTGTGCCCGACGGAGATCGCCGCGTTCGGCAAGCTGAACGACGAGTTCGCCGACCGCGACGCCCAGATCCTCGGCGTCTCCGGCGACTCCGAGTTCGTCCACCACGCCTGGCGCAAGGACCACGCCGACCTGCGTGACCTGCCCTTCCCGATGCTGGCCGACTCCAAGCACGAGCTCATGAGCGAGTGCGGCGTCCAGGGCGCGGACGGCTTCGCCCAGCGTGCCGTCTTCATCGTCGACCCGAACAACGAGATCCAGTTCGTCATGGTGACCGCCGGCTCCGTCGGCCGTAACCCCAAGGAGGTCCTGCGGGTCCTCGACGCCCTGCAGACCGACGAGCTGTGCCCGTGCAACTGGAACAAGGGCGAGAACACCCTCGACGCCGCCGCCCTCCTCTCCGGCGAGTAAGGGCGGATGATCTGAGATGGCTCTCGACGAACTGAAGTCCGCCATACCGGACTTCGCCAAGGACCTGAAGCTGAACCTCGGCTCGGTCATCGGCAACAGCGACCTTCCCCAGCAGCAGCTGTGGGGCACCGTCCTGGCCTGCGCGATCGCCTCGCGCTCGCCGAAGGTCCTCAAGGAGCTGGAGCCCGAGGCCCAGGCCAACCTGAAGCCCGAGGCGTACCAGGCGGCCAAGTCCGCCGCCGCGATCATGGCGATGAACAACGTCTTCTACCGGACCCGGCACCTGCTGTCGGACCCCGAGTACGGGACGCTGCGCGCCGGCCTGCGGATGAACGTCATCGGCAACCCGGGCGTCGAGAAGGTCGACTTCGAGCTGTGGTCGCTGGCCGTCTCCGCGATCAACGGCTGCGGCCAGTGCCTCGACTCGCACGAGCAGGTCCTGCGCCAGGCCGGTGTCGACCGCGCCACCATCCAGGAGGCCGTGAAGATCGCCGCAGTGATCCAGGCGGTCGGCGTCACCCTCGACGCGGAAGCGGTGCTCGCCGAGTAGGGCGTGACCGTCGTCGTACGAGAAGGGCCCCGGGGTTCGTCCCCCGGGGCCCTTCCGTCATTTCTTGAGGGCCTTCATGAGGGCCAGCGCGTCCTGCATCATCGGCACGTCGATCCCGGAGAGGTCCACCGGCGGCCCGGTGTCGACCGGCTTGCCGTTCACTTCCATCCCGTCCCGGGTGGAGATCGCCAACTCGATCTCCACCTGGCCGTCGAGGATCCGGAGCCTGCCGCCCTGCCCGCTCTCGTCGTCGAAGAAGGCCTGCTCGCCGACTCCGTCGATCTTCTGCAGGATGCCGAACTGCTGCGCCCGCGCCGCGAACTCCGGCCCGGGGTCGCTCACCTTGTGCAGGGTGTACGTGACGGAGGCGCTCGGTCCGGTGTCCACCCGCCCGAACGTGGTGTAGCACGACGACTCGCTGACCGCGGGATCGTCCATGACGGGACTGGCACCGTCCTGGAACCGCTTGCCGAGGACCACGCCGAGCGCCTTGAGCTCCGCGACCTCGCAGAGGTCCTCCGCCGGCTTGTACCCGCCCAGGTCCGGCCCCGGATCCTTCTGCCGCGCGTACGCGTAGAGTCCGCCGCCCCACACCGCGGACGCCAGGACCGCGCCGCCGAGCGCCCAGAGCCACGGCCGGCGGGCGCGCGGCGGACCGGGCGGCGGGGACGCGGTGAGCACCTCGGGCTCGTCGAACTCCACCCCGCCCGTGAACTCGGGTTCCGATATCACTTGCCGTCCCCCTTCGCGGCGCGCGTGCCGGGCGCCGGTGTCGGCGCCACCTCGAACGCGGTCGCCCCGCGCGGCTCCGGCGTGCTGCGCAGGGCCTGTTCGTGGTTGTACGCGCGGAGGTAGCCGACGACCGTGTTGGTGACGGCGACGAGCGGGACGGCGACGACCGCGCCGCCGATGCCGGCGGTCAGACCGCCGGCCGCGACCGCGAGGACGACGGCGAGCGGGTGGACCCGTACGGCGCGGCCGAGGATGAAGGGCTGGAGGACGTGGCCCTCGATCTGCTGGACGGCGAGGACGACCACGAGCACCATCAGGGCGGTGAAGAGCCCGTTGGTGACGAGGGCGACGACGACCGCGAGGGCGCCGGAGACGACCGCGCCGACCAGCGGGATGAAGGCGAAGAGGAAGATGAAGACGGCGAGCGGCACGGCCATGGGCACGTCGAGGAACCAGAGTCCGAGGCCGATGAAGACGGCGTCGATGAGGGCGACGAGGACCGTGCCGCGGACGTAGGCGGTGAGGGTGCGCCAGGCGCGCGGGCCGGCGCCGGCGACGCCCGGCCGCGCCTGGGCGGGGACCAGCTTGAGCGTCCACTCCCAGACCTTCTTCCCGTCGTAGAGCAGGAAGAGCGTCGAGAACATGGCGAGCAGGATGCCGGTGAGCGCCTCGACGACGACGGTGACGCCCTGCAGTCCGACCTGGGTGATCTGTTCGGCGTTGGTGCCGACGGAGTCGCTGAGGTTCTTCGCGATGCCGTTGATCTGCTGCTCGGTGACGTGGAAGGGGCTGTTGAGGAGTCCTCGCTTGAGCTCCTCGATGCCGTCCTTGACCTGGTCGGACAGGTTGTCGATGTTGTCCATGACCTGCCAGACCACGAACCAGCCGACCAGGCCCATCACGACGAAGCCGGAGACGGCCGTGACCGCGGTGGCGAGCCCGCGGGGCAGGCCCTTCCTGCGCAGCATGGCCACGGTGGGCTGGAGCAGGGCGGTGACGAGCAGCGCGGCGACGAAGGCGAGGACGACCAGCTGGACGGAGCTGATCACCTTCATCAGGACCCAGACCGTGCCGGCGAGGACGAGCAGTCGCCAGCCCGCCTCGGCGGCGACGCGCATGCCCCACGGGATGGCGGCGACGGGGTCGGGAGGGGCGGCCACGGCCGGCGCGTACGAAGGGGGCGCGGGTACGGAGCGGCCCGGCTCGGCGGCGCCCTCGGCCGCGGTGTCCCCGGCGTCCGGAAGGGTCGGGGCGGTGTCCGGGCCGCTCTCCGCGCCGCCCGCCGCGGGGGCGGTCGCGCCGTCGCGGCCCTCGCCGGGCGTGCCGTACGGGGCCCGCCGCTGCTCCTCGTACGGCGGACCGATCGGGTCCTCGCGTTCGGCCTCGGCTCTGCGCTCGTCGAGGCGTTCACTCATGCGGCTCAGGCTCTCGCCCAGTCGGCCCAGCCACCCTGGCACTCTCGACATCTCTTCCCTCTTCCCCCCGCCGGCTCTTCCCCCGTGGTCGGTGCCCCGCTCGTCTCCCCCGCGGGGCACGGGGCTTCGAAACCTACACGGAAGAAGCCCCCCACCGTAGGACGGTGAGGGGCTCCCCCAGGTTGAGCAGGCCGGTACTAGTACCAGCGGTTGGCCTGCCAGAACTGCCAGGCACCGCACGGGCTGCCGTAGCGGCTGTCCATGTAGTTGAGGCCCCACTTGATCTGGGTGGCCGGGTTGGTCTGCCAGTCGGCGCCGGCGGACTGCATCTTGTAGCCCGGCAGGGCCTGCACGAGACCGTAGGCACCCGAAGACGGGTTGGTCGCGCGGTAGTTCCAGCCGGACTCGTGGTCCACGATGTTGCTGAAGCACTGGAACTGCGAGGCCGGGATCATCTGGCGGGCGATCGCCTTGACCTCGGCGATGGTGTACGAGCCCTGCGCGGAGAAGGTGGAGGCGTCGCGGACGGAGTCGCGGCTGGCGCGCTCCTCGGCTTCCTTGCGCTCCTGTTCGGCCTTGGCGGCCTTGTCGGCCGCCTCCTTCTTCGCCTCGGCGTCCTTGGCGGCGCGGAGACGGGCCGATTCCTCCGCGGACTTCTTCGCGGCCGAGTCGGCGGCGGCGGCCTGGACGTCGGCCTGCTCCGACAGGGACGAGACCTGCACCTGTGCCTGCGAGCCCGCGGGGATGTCCGCGAGCAGGGTGGCATCGGCCGCGGTGGCCTCGAAGTTGTCGTCGGAGGTGGCCTGGGCGGCGTTGCCCGAGGCGACGCCGACAACGGCGCCGACGGTGGTGACCGCAGTGGCCGAAGCCACCGCGAATCCCCGGACCGAGATCCGGCTCACACGGTTTCCTTCCAGCACGCCCGCACAGGTGACCACGCGGGCGAAATCGTGCCCCTGGCGCTGGTCTCCGACGTACGGGGTCACAGAAGACACGGGCCCGTGGTGCTGTGGGCGGCATACGGCGGACGGCTGTTGAGTTGTGCGGTGCTGTGCGCACCCCTGAGGGTGCACGTGTGCCGTATGCGGGGCCTGACGGAAGCAAGACTCTGCCGGACGGCGACACCGCAAGGCAATTCCGTGTTGCGTGTGAAAGCTCACACCTCTGCAGAGGCACGAGTTTTCGACGTTACGCAGGACAGCGCGGCGCCGCCCGGCTAAGCTCCTGCGCTTTGCCGGGCGGCGCCAACTGCCGTACGCGTACAGAGGCGTACGAATCGGGTCAGATCTGACCGTCCTCCAGCATCTCCGTCACGAGCGCGGCGATCTGGGAACGCTCGGAACGGGTGAGGGTGACGTGGGCGAAGAGCGGATGCCCCTTCAGTTTCTCGACCACGGCGACGACTCCGTCGTACCGGCCGACCCTGAGGTTGTCCCGCTGGGCGACGTCATGGGTCAGCACGACCCGCGAATTCGCCCCGATACGGGACAGAACGGTCAGCAGGACGTTCCTCTCCAGGGACTGGGCCTCGTCGACGATGACGAACGCGTCGTGGAGGGACCGGCCCCGGATGTGCGTGAGCGGCAGGACCTCCAGCATCCCGCGCCCGAGCACCTCCTCGATGACCTCGCGGCTCGCGACCGAGGACAGCGTGTCGAACACCGCCTGGGCCCACGGGCTCATCTTCTCGGACTCGCTGCCCGGCAGGTACCCGAGCTCCTGGCCGCCGACCGCGTACAGCGGACGGAAGACCATCACCTTCTGGTGCTGCCGGCGCTCCAGGACCGCCTCCAGGCCCGCGCAGAGGGCCAGCGCGGACTTGCCGGTGCCGGCCCGGCCGCCCATGGAGATGATGCCGACGTCCGGGTCGAGGAGCAGATCGAGCGCGATCCGCTGCTCGGCGCTGCGGCCGTGCAGCCCGAAGGCCTCCCGGTCGCCCCGGACCAGTCGTACGTTCCCCTCGGCGGTGACCCGGCCGAGCGCCTTGCCGCGCTCCGACTGGAGCACCAGGCCCGTGTGCACCGGAAGCTCGGCGGCCTCCGGCACGTACAGCGTGTGCTGCTCGAAGAGCAGGTCCACCTGCTCGCCGGAGAGCGCGAGCTCCGACATCCCGGTCCAGCCGTTGGCGTCCGTGATGGCGAGCTCGGCGCGGTACTCCTCGGCGAGGAGGCCCACCGACGAGGCCTTGATGCGCAGCGGCAGGTCCTTGGAGACGACCGTGACGTCGTACCCCTCGGCCTGGAGGTTGCGCGCGACCGCGAGGATCCGTGAGTCGTTGTCCCCCAACCTGTAGCCGGCGGGCAGGACGCCGGGGTCGGAATGGTTGAGTTCGACACGCAGGGTGCCGCTCAGCTCCCCGACGGGGAGGGGGGCGTCGAGGCGTCCGTACCGGACCCGGAAGTCGTCGAGCAGACGCAGGGCCTGCCGGGCGAAGTAGCCGAGTTCGGGATGGTGCCGCTTGGCCTCCAGCTCCGTCACGACGACGATCGGGAGCACCACCTCGTGCTCCTCGAAGCGCGAGAAGGCGTTGGGGTCGGCCAGCAGGACGCTGGTGTCGAGAACATAGGTGCGCCGGTCGGAAAGGCGGCGCTTCGTGCTGGTCACCACGGAAGGACAGACCCCCTCGGAAGACCCCTGTGAGGTCGGGGTGCGACGGAACCGGTGTCGCTGCGGAATGGGACCGGGCTCAGGCCGCGATGCGCGGGCCGAACCACGGCCCTCCGCTTCTCCCGTGCTTGTCCCGCACGGTCGTCCTGGTGCAAGGGGCCTCCCGGGTGGCGGTCTCCGTGCCGCTCACTTCACCTGGGATATGCCCTCGAACAGGGCCTGCCATGCCACGGCATATGACGACGTGTTCGTGAACACGAGATGATCGGTTCCGACCAGGAATGTCCGCGAAGGGATCAGGTGCCGTAGCGCCGGTGCCGGGCCGCGTAGTCCCGGAGCGCCCGCAGGAAGTCGACCTTGCGGAAGGCCGGCCAGTGGACCTCGCAGAAGTAGTACTCGGAGTGCGCGCTCTGCCACAGCATGAACCCGGACAGCCGCTGCTCGCCGCTCGTCCGGATCACCAGGTCCGGGTCGGGCTGTCCGCGCGTGTACAGGTGCTCCGAGATGTGCTCGACGTCCACGATCTCGGCGAGCTCCTCGAAGCTCGTCCCGCGCTCCGCGTGCTCCAGGAGCAGCGAGCGGACCGCGTCCGCGATCTCCTGCCGGCCGCCGTAGCCCACCGCCACGTTGACGAGTATCCCCGTGTTGGCGTGGGTGGCCTGCTCGGCCTCCTTCAGCACGGACTGGGTACGCGCGGGCAGCAGGTCCATCGTGCCGACGTGGTTGACCCGCCAGCGGCCGTCGGCGGCCAGCGAACGCACCGCGTTCTCGATGATGCCGAGCAGCGGGACGAGCTGCTCCTCGGGCCGGTTCAGGTTGTCCGTGGAGAGCATCCAGAGCGTGACGACCTCGACGTCCGTCTCGGCGCACCAGCCCAGCAGCTCCTGGATCTTGTCCGCGCCGGCCTTGTGGCCCTGCTCGGGGGTCCCGCCGGACGCCTTGGCCCAGCGCCGGTTCCCGTCGAGGATGACTCCGATGTGCTTGGGCACCTGGGCGTGGTCGAGGCGGCCTTCCACCCGGCGTGCGTAGAGCCCGTACACCAGGTCGCGCAGGTTCACTGTTCTTTACCCCTCCATGCACCGGCGGTCCGCCAGGCGGCGGCGGTCCGCAAGCGGCCACACTACTGCGGACGGGCTACAGGCTCCCAGCCCGGGACTGTCACAAGTCCGTGATAAGCAGAGATACGTGACTGATTCCCCCCTGTATCGCGCCTCCGCGGACCGCTACGACGCCATGGAGTACCGCCGCTCGGGCCGCAGCGGCCTCAAGCTCCCGGCCGTCTCGCTCGGCCTCTGGCACAACTTCGGCGACGACAAGGCGCTCGACACCCAGCGGGCGATCCTGCGCCGCGCCTTCGACCTCGGCGTGACCCACTTCGACCTCGCCAACAACTACGGGCCGCCGCCCGGCTCCGCCGAGCTGAACTTCGGCAAGATCTTCGCCCAGGACTTCGCGCCCTACCGCGACGAGCTGATCGTCTCGACCAAGGCCGGCTACGAGATGCACCCGGGCCCCTACGGCGAGTGGGGCTCCCGCAAGTACCTGATGTCCTCCCTCGACGCCTCCCTGAAGCGGATGGGCCTCGACTACGTCGACATCTTCTACTCGCACCGCTTCGACCCGCACACCCCGCTGGAGGAGACGATGGGGGCCCTGGCCTCCGCCGTGCAGCAGGGCAAGGCGCTGTACGTCGGCGTCTCCTCGTACAGCAGCGAGCAGACCGCCGAGGCCGCCCGGATCCTCCAGGACATGGGCGTCCGGCCCCTCATCCACCAGCCGTCGTACTCGATGATCAACCGCTGGACCGAGGAGGACGGCCTCCTCGACACCCTGGAGGAGGCCGGCATGGGCTGCATCTCCTTCGTGCCGCTCGCCCAGGGCCTGCTCACCGGCAAGTACCTGAAGGGCATCCCCGAGGGCTCCCGGGCCACCCAGGGCAAGTCCCTCGACCCGAACCTGCTCTCCGACGAGGTCCTCCGGCGCCTCCACGGCCTCGCGGCCATCGCCGAGCGGCGCGGGCAGTCCCTGGCCCAGCTGGCGCTGTCCTGGGTGCTGCGCGACGAGCGGATGACCTCGGCCCTGATCGGCGCGTCCAGCGTCGCCCAGCTGGAGGAGAACGTCGCCGCGCTCACCGCCGCGCCGCTCACCGCCGAGGAGCTCAAGGAGATCGACACCTTCGCGGTCGACACCGCGGGCACCAACATCTGGGCCGGCCGGGGCTGACGCCTCCGCGGGACGCCCGGGCCTCCGCGGGACGCCCGGGCCTCCGCGAGCCTCCGGGCCCGCGCGGGACCCCGGGTCGCCTCCCCCGACGGCCGGGGAAAAGAAAACGGGCCGGTCCGTGGGGGGGATACGGACCGGCCCGAGGGGGGGTTTCCACCATAACCCTTCGTTAGTCGTCCTGCGCGCCAGGTGCGGCGAACGAACCGCCCCGGATTCCCCGGACCCCAAGCGGGACAAGGCCTCCGAGGCCCCGTGGCGGGTTTGCGCCCCGGCGTGGCGGCGGACTTCCGTCCCTCCCAAGGGGGACCGCCCCCGAGAGGTACGGCGTTGACGCGACGCAGCCGGACGGACGCGGCGAGTCAGGGGCGGCGGCCTGCCACGCGCGGGCGTCCGGGGCAGAGCAGCCGGGCCCGTCGGGCGCTGCGCGCGGGGTGAGCGGCTCACGGACGTGCGGGTCAGGGCAGCGCGGTGAATCCGCCGAGGAGCAGTCCGAGGAGCGCGCCCGCCAGCATGAACGGGCCGAACGGAATCGCCGCCGAGCGCCCGGCACGGCGGAGGGCGACGAGACCGAGGCCGTACACCGCGCCCAACAGGAAGCCCGCGAAGGCCCCGCTGAACAGGACTCCCCAGCCGTACCAGCCGAGCGCGGCCCCCAGCGGGACCGCCAGCTTCACGTCACCGAAGCCGAGACCGCTCGGATTGATCAGGAACAGCAGCAGATAGGCCCCGCCCAGCGCCGCCGCGCCGAGCAGCGCGTGGACCCAGGACCCGGCCTCGTACGGCAGGAGCTCGGCCCCTCCGAGCAGCAGCGGCACCGCGGCGGCGAGCGGCAGCGTGACCCCGTCCGGCAGCCGGTGCACCCGCGCGTCCACACAGGCGAGGAGGACGGCGAACGGCGCCCCGAGCAGCCAGACCGCGAGCTCCGGCCGCGGCTGCCCGCCGGTCGCGGCGGCCAGCGCCGCGCAGACCCCCGCGGTGAGCACCGGCACGACGAACGGCCCCCCGGTCGTCGCGCACTCCCGCCGCCCCGGCCCGCCCAGCCACCCCCGCGCCGGCCCGACGAGCACGTGCCCCGCCGGGCACCTGTCCCGCCACGGCTCCTCCGGCTCCACGGCGAGGCGATACGCCGCACGGGGCACGAACAGCCCGGCGGCGGCTCCCCACAGGGCGGCGACGGCGATCAGCGTGGCGTACACGGACCCGACCCTAGGGCCCGCTGCCGCTACGGTCTGGCGCATGGGGAAATGGCAGGACGGAACGGGAACGCTGACGGCGCCCGACTCGATCGGCGTACCACTGGAGATCGCGGCCTCGTACCGCGCCAGGCGCCGGGGCCTCCTGGGCCGCGAGGGCGTCCCGGGTGCGCTCCTCATCGTCCGGACCAACAGCGTGCACACCTTCGGCATGCGGTTCCCGATCGACGTCGCCTACCTGGACCGCTCCTTCACGGTCCTCTCCGTCGTCACCATGCGCCCCGGCCGCCTCGGCATGCTCCGATTCCGCGGACGCCACGTCCTGGAGGCCGAGGCGGGCGCCATGGCCGGATGGGGACTGCGCCGCGGGGTACGCGTGCGCGTGGAGACGGACGGGAGCTAGCCGGCGTCCGGTGGACGGCCCGGGTCGCCGCACCGGGACCGGCCCGACCGGCCTCGGCAGACCGTGCGGCCTCGGGCAGGCCGTGCGGCGGGCGTCACGGTGGGCCCGAACCGAGGAGCGTGAAGGCGCCGTACACGGCGGAGCCGAGGGCGAGCGCCGTGAGGACGGGCACGGCGGTACGGGGGCGCACGCGCGCGAGGGCGGCGGCCGGCGGCAGGAGCAGCCCGAAGGCCGGCATCATCAGCCGCGGCCGGGAACCGAAGTACGCCGCCCCGACCAGCGAGACGAACACGACGCCTACCGTGTACACGAGCAGCGGCAACGGCTGCCCCTGCCGCACGCACAGCACGACCAGCCGGCCGAGCAGCGCCAGCGCCGCGCACAGCCCCAGCGACGCCGGCCACGGCAGCCCCACGACGAACCGGGCGAGGGCGACACCGCCGTCGATCGAGTTCCCCCAGGCGGCCTGTACGTCGAAGTAGGCGGTCGCGCTCCCCTCCCGCACCCCGACATACACGATGTACCCCAGCCACCCCAGCGGCGCGACCAGCACACCGACCGCCATCCGGGGCGACACCCTCCGCTCCCGGACGACCGTCACCACCGCCGTGATCCCGACGGCGGCGATCAGCGCCGCCGCCGTCGGCCGCGTCAACCCCGCCGCCGCGCACAGCGCCCCGGCCACGATCCACCGCCCCCGCAGCACCGCGTACAGCGACCACGCGGCCAGCGCGGTGAACAGCGTCTCCGTGTACGCCATCGACTGCACGAACGCCGTCGGATACACCCCCCACAGCACCGCGAGGAGCACCCCCACCCGCTCCCCGCCGACATGGGCGCCGCACCGGTAGACGCCCCACGCCGCCGCGATCCCCGCACTCCACGCGACGACCAGCCCCGCGCTCCCCGCGTCCAGCGGCAGCACCTCCGACAGCCCCCGCTCCAGCCCCGGGAACAGCGGGAAGAACGCCAGGTCGGAGTGGACGTCACCGTTCGGCAGCCGCACCTCGTACCCGTACCCGTGCTCGGCGATCCGCACGTACCAGACGGAGTCCCACCGCCCCTTGAGCCGGTGCAGCCCGTCCTTGCCGGTCGCGGCGGCCACGATCGCCAGGACCCCGAGCCCGATCAGGCGGGTCGCCACGTAACCGGCGAGGGCGGCGGCGAGCGGGGTACGCACGCGGTCCCGGAGACCCGTACGCGTGCGCGTGGGGGCGGGGGCGGGGGCGGGGGCGCCGGAGGGCAGCGGGGTGCGAGGGAGGACGGGCCGGGACATGCGTCCGATTATCCCGGCCGCCGTCCTCTCGACCGGCCCCCGCCCGGAAGCGCGGGACCTCCGACCGGCTCCCACCCGGAAACGCGGGACCTCGACCGGCCCCCACCCGGAAAGGCGGGACCTCGACCGGCCCCGCCCGGAAGCGCGGCCCCGTGCCCTCCTCAGACGACGCCGACGAGCCGCGAGACGACGACGAGGACCGCCAGCACGGCCAGCGCGACGGCCGCGATCAGCCAGGTCCGGCGCCGGGAGGGCCAGACCAGGACGCGCGGCTCCCCGCGCGTGGGGATGACGAAGTAGACCCGGTGGGGATGAGCGGCCAGGGTGACCCGGGCGAGGGACAGATGACGCAGCGAGATCCGTCGGGCTATCTCTCCCTCGTGCGCCTGGAGCCGGGGCGCCACGCTCTTCACCACCGCCTCGTCGACGTCGTCGGCCGGCCCCACCCCCTCGCCGACCAGGTCGATGCGGTGCCAGTCCCCGTGCTCACGCGCCTGCTGCCGCGCCCAGTACGGCAGACCGGAAGGCGAGACCTTGACCTCCTCGACCCGCGGCCGCCTCCTGACGACCCCCTCGGTCCACGTCACGATCCGCGCCTTCCCCCCGCACCGCCGGTGCGTCACCGTCCCCGCCCGATCGCAGTCGGGACAGGCACGGGCTCCCGTCCCCTCGCACCGCGCGCACGACACCTCGCCCCGCCCCAGGCACCCGGCACACGCCGCCTCCTTCGCGCCGCACTGCCCGCACTCGACGCGCCCCGCCGTCCGCTCCCCGTCCCCCTTCGCCCCGGCACGGGCCTTGCGCGTACGCCTCCCGGAACCGTCGCACCGCAGGCAGCAGTCCATCCCACGGCACTCGCCGCACGTCGTACGCGGATCACACCGCAGGTCACCGTCACCCTTGCACCGCTGACAGGCCACCTTGCCGTTGCCGCAGTCACAGGACCGGTCGTCCTTCGAACCGCGGCGCACCAGCTTCAGCGTCGACTCGGCCGCGGGATCCCTGGGAGCCGGTATCCGGTGCCCCCCGAGGTCGGCGTCGTACTCGGGCCACTCCGACAGGTCGACGGCCCCCTGGTGGAACCGCTCCTCCTCCGTACGGGTCTCCACGCACCGCAGGATCTCCCCGTCCATCAGCAGGTGCCGGGTGATCACCGCCTCCTCGGGACTCACCCGGACGCCCCCACCACGCTCCTCGACGCTGCGCCGCACGGCCGCCAGGACGTCCTCGTCGGTCAGCACGTTCCGATCCCTCCACCCCGCGCGCGAGCGCGCCACCACCCCCGACCCGCCTACCCGACCATCGATACCCAACGGCCCTGGGGACTAGACGCTGTTCGACGGGCCCGGCGACTCCCGCGGACAGGTCGTCGGGCGGGCTTCGGATGCATCACCTGGCGAGTCGTCACCTCGGTCTCGGAGAGCGCGCCGATCGCCGAGTCGGGATCAGCCGAGCGGCCTTATCCGCACGAACCTCGCGGCCATGACGGGACCGAGCTGCTCGACGATGGCGTGCCCCGGCTCCTGCGGCGAGGGCAGGTCGCCGAGGAACGACGTCACGATGACGTCGTCGATGCCGACGACCCCACGGCGGCTCTGCTCCTCCAGGAAGTCGAGCGTGCGCCGCCAGTCGGCCGCGGTCGGGGTCTCGCCGAGGAAGGAGCGGACGGTGTCCTGCACGACGTCCCAGAAGAAGACGTGCGGCAGCACACGGCCCTGATGGAAGACATGGGTCTCGTACACATCCCGGAACTCGGGGATCCGGGTCACCAGGTCACTGACCAACTGCACGCTCGGAGTCGCGCCGGGCGTCTCGCCCGGCATCGCCCTCGGCATCTCGCTCGGAGTCGTCGTCGGCATCTCGCTCGGAGTCGTCGTCGGCATCTCGCTCGGAGTCGTCGTCATCTGTCCAGAATGCTCCTGCCCGGCGGGTACGTCCCGTCACTTTTGCGCTTTCCTGACGACGTCTTTCGACGGGTTTTCCACAGGGGGTGCGAACTGTCCCCCTTCCGTGGATCGTTGCGCGTATGTACGAGTTGGCGATCCTCGCCAGGGGCGGGGTACTCCTCACGGCCTGGGCGGCCGCGGCGGGCTGGCCCCCGGGCCGACTCTCCCGCCGCCTGCGCCAAGACGGCTGGCAGCGGATCTGCCGGGGCGCCTGGGCGGCCCCCGGCAAAGACGTGGACTGGCGCCTCCGCGCCACGGCCCTCCAACTCCTGCGCCCGGACCTCGTGTGCAGCCACGGAACGGCCGCCCGCCTCCACCGCATCGAACAACTGGACCCCGACGTCCCGGCCGAGCTCCTCCACTTCACCGCCCGTCCCCCGGCGCGTTCCGCACGCCACCCCCACCTGCGGATCCACACCACCACCCACCTCACGGACCACGACCACGCCACCCGTCGAGGACTCCGCACGACCACCCCCACCCGCACCGTCGGCGACCTCATACGAGGCTCCCGCAGCCGCGAGGAAGCCGTCGTCGCCGCCGACTCCGCCCTCGCCCGCCGCGCCGTCGACGGCATCCACCGCGCTCCCCTCGTCCGCTACGAGGACCTCGCCGCCGAACTCTCCACCCCCCGCCGGGGATCCGCCCGCGCCCTCGCCTGGCTGCCCTGGGCCGAACCGGCCTCAGGCTCCCCCGCCGAGACCGTGGCCCGCCTCCGCATACACGACGCCGGCCTCCTCCCCGAATCCCAGCCCACCCTCCTCACCCCCGCCGGCCTCCCCCTCCGCCCCGACTTCCTCTTCCGCGCCGCCGGCCTCGCGGTCGAGATCGAGGGCTACGCCTTCCACGGCACCCGCCGCGCCCACGAACGCGACATCGCCCGCTTCAACGCCCTCCAGACCTGCCCCCCGATCCGCCGCGTCCTCCGCTTCACAGCCACCGACGTCTTCACCCGCCCCCACCACATGACCACGACGATCCTGGCGGCGCTGGCCCTTTGACGGGGGTGGAGGCGGGGTGGGGTGGCGGGGGCGGGCGGATGGGCGGGTTCGCGCCTGCGGGGGCGGGCGATCGGACGCGGGCCGGCGGTAGCGGGTGGGCGAGTGCGCGGGGCGGCGCCCCCTACGGGGTCGTGCCCGTGGTCCTCGGGAACGAGACCTCGACACGGCGGTTCTTCTTCCGCCCCTCCTCCGTGCCGTTGTCCGCGATCGGATAGTCCTCGCTGTACCCCCGGATGTCGAACGTCGTCCCCGGATCAAGCGCCCGCGCCAACACCTGCTGCACCGCGACCGCCCGCTCCTTCGAGAGCTTCAACCCGTGCTCGTACGTCCCCAGGTTGTCCGTGAACCCGAACACCCGGACCCGCCCCGACCCCATCTTGTTGATCTCGGCGGCGATCGCCCCGATCCGCGCCGTCGCCGACGCCGACAACTTCGCGCTGTTCTTCGGGAACAGCACCTCCGCCTGCAGCGCGAACGTCACGTCCACGTTCGTGTCCTGCCGCCGCTGCTCCCCACCCTCCTCCTCCACGATCTGCTTGATGTCCAACACCTTCGCCGGCGCGAGCGTCGCCCCATCCGGCAGCATCAACCCCGGCGCGTTCGCATCGATCACCGGCACCGGTGACGCACTCCCCGCCGCCCCCGGCGGATCATCCGCCTCCGCCGTCGGCACGGCGATCGTCCACAGCGCCACGCACCCCATGGCCAGCGCCACGAACCGTCGTTTCGTCGTCGTCATGGCGTCGCCTCAGGAGAGTTTGAGGGTGGCGGGTTCGAAGGTGGGGAGCTGAAAACTCACCTCGGTGGTGTTGGCGGGGGGCGCGGGGAACTGCATGAAAACGGGAACGGACTTGCCCCCGCTCAGGATCCCAAGACCGGTCGTCGTCAGCGGCCGCCCGTCCGTGTCTCGAAGAACGTAATAGCGCTTCTTCCCAATCGAGTCGAGCAGCGTCGCGCCGCCGAGCGAGTTGCCATGTGCTAGCACTTCAGTCTCATCTCCCCTGATGCGAGGAGGGACTGCTCGGCTCCGATCGGAAGTGTTCTTCAGCAATCCCTTAATGGTGAGGAAGCCGCCAGCATCTCGCTCGATAGAGGTGAGCGTGAGCTCAAAACCGTCCTCCCCTTTAAGTGCAGCTAGTGCCACAACTTCCTCTTCGACCGGCTTCGAATCCAGGGTGCTCTTACTCTGCTCGGGTACAGGCGTCGTCGCTGCCGTCTTTTCGGCTTTCGGCTTCTCCTCTGCTCCACAGCCGACCGCAAGAAGGGCGACCGACACGACTACGAGGGAAGCTAGCCCCTTTCGTGCGTACCGAACATTCATGAAGAGCGATTCCTTTACTCGTTGCCGCCGATCAGGCGGACGGTGAAGAGGTCAACGGCATGAGGCAGTGTCGGATCTACAGGATCGATATCCCATGGCTCACCACCGCACGTAAGCCCCAGAATTGGCTCGTCATCCTGACCATCGCCCTCTTCCGCCTCTGTAGGAGTGGGATCCGGAGTGGGCTCCTGCGGTGGGATGTAGCGGCATTTAGACTCGATCACAGCTCGCGCCGACGCCGTGACACGCTGCGTTTCCGTGATAGGGACGATGGAACGCCCGATGGCTGCTTTCGTGGTCACTGTGACAGCAAAACCCTCATTCCCCAGGGGGAGACGCACACAACGGTCACCCGAGAGTTCCGCACCATTCTTACCGGCGAAGGCGGCAGCAGCCTGACATGCAGAGAATTCTTTATACGCCTTCCCTTCAAGGAAGTTGCTCCACTGCGCGGGATCAGCGAGCACCTCTATCCACCCGGTACGCAGCTGTTCGCGTGCATCCTGAGCCGCCGCCAAGGCTGCGGCATCAGCTGCGGTTTGAGCGCCGTTGCGAGTAGAAACGGCCTGCCCGACCGCAAAGTACACGAATGCGAGGAACAGCAAGCCAGCAATGACCGCCACGTAGACAGGAAACGCTTGACCAGAGTCGGGGCGTCGAGCACCAAACGTAACTAGTCGGCCAGCTCGGCGATCTTGTTCGTGATCGCCGTCATGATCGTGGTACCGATGTCCGTGCCGGTGATCGCCACCACGATCGCCACCACCACGACGATGATCCCCAGGTACTCCACCGCGGTCTGGCCGCGGTCGCCGCGTGGGAGGCGGGAGGTGAGGGCGAGTTTGGTCTTGGTGAGGGTTTTGAGCAGAGCGTCGTTCATCGTGGTCCCCTCCGCGTTGAGACGCTTGGGTTGAGGTCATGGGGTGGGCCTGGGGCGCAGGCAGGGGGCTTGGGTGCGGGGTGGGGCGGTTGTCGGGGTCTGGGGCGATCGGATCCGTCACGTGGCACCTCCCTCACACTCGGTTCGCACTGTGGCACATCGTGTTGCGGGGGCGAAGGGGTTTCGGCGGAATATGTCACTGGGCGGGACGGGAGCGGGGGCGGGGGCCTCGTGCGGGGACCGGGGGTGGTCATTTGCCGGTGACCGAGCCGAAGTCGGTGCCGGTGCCGAGGAAGAGGCCGGCGCCGAGGAGGATCATGGTGGCGGGGACCATGAGGGTGGTGATGACCATGGTGGCCTTGGGGACGGCTTTGGCGGCTTTGCGGCGGGCGTTCTGGGCGTCGGTGCGGCGCATGTCGTTGGCGATCTGGATGAGGGTGTCGACGATGGGGGCGCCGAGTTCCTCGCCTTGCTGGAGGGCGGTGACGAACTGGGCGACTTGCTCCGAGTCGTTGCGGCGGCGGAGTTCGTCGAAGGCCTGGCGGCGGCTGACGCCCATGTCCATCTGACGGAGGGTGATGCGGAGTTCGTCGGACCAGGGGCCTTCGTACTTCTCGGCGACGCGTTCGAGGGCCTGGCGGAAGCCGAGGCCGGCGGAGACGACGACGGCGAGGACGTCGAGGAAGTCGGGGAGGGTGCGTTCGATCTGGTCCTTGCGGATGCGGACGGCGGACCAGATGCCGACCTCCGTCCAGAAGGCGCCGAAGGCGAAGAGGAGCAGGGCCACGAGGTAGGAGCCCTTGCTGAGCATGAGCAGGCCGCCGAGGGCGCCGAGGAAGCCGTAGACGGCGCGGCGGGCGCCGTACCGGTCGATGGTGAGGCCGCCGGGGTTGCCGGCGAGGTCGATGCGGCGGCGGACGGCGTTGACGCGTTTGGGGCCCATGAGGCGGAGGACGGCGGGCGACCAGCGCATGCCGAGGCGGTCGACGGCGGAGTCGACGGCGCCGGTGCGGGTGGCACCGACTTCGAGGGCGAGGGCGAGGTCGTCGGGGAGTCGGGCGTCGGCGCGGTAGAGCCGCAGGCCGTAGGCGGCGCCGACGACGGCGAGGCCGGCGAGGAGGGCGAGGAGGAGGTCCACGGCGGCCGTCCCTATACGTCGATCTTCGAGAAGCGGCGGATGACGGCGAAGCCGACCACGTACAGGGCGAAGGCGGCGACGACGGCGGCCTGTCCGATGCCCGAGCCGGTCATGCGGTCGAGTGCGCCGGGCTGCATGTTGTCGATGAGGAGCAGGGAGCCGACGCCGATGACGGGGACGGCGTACGCGGTCATGCTCACCTGGGAGAGCTGGGTGCGGACCTCGCGCCGGGTCTCCTTGCGTTCCTCCAGCGTCTCGGTGAGGTTGCGCAGGGAGGAGACGACGGTGCCGCCGGCCCGGTTGGCGAGGACGAGGGTGGTGACGAGGACGACGAGCTCGCGGGAGGGGAGGCGTTCGGCGAGTTCGCCGAGGGCGTCGTCGAGGGAGGTGCCGACGGCCAGCTGCTGTGCCACCTTCTCCAGTTCGTCGCCGGCCGGGGCTTCCAGTTCGTCGGCGGCGAGGCTGAGGGCCATGCGCAGGGCCAGGCCGGCCTGGGTGGCGTTGGCCAGGATGCGGGAGAGCTCGGGGAGTTGGTTGATGAACTTCTCGATGCGCTTCTGGCGCTGCCAGTTGAGGAATCCGAGGGCGACCCAGATGCCGAGGAGTCCGCAGATCGGGCCGAAGAACGGGGAGAGCGCGGCCTGTCCCACGATCCACAGGACGGTCACGGTCGCCGCGAGCGCGACGGTGAACTCGCCTGGTGTGACGTCCAGTCCGGTGGCCGCGATCCGCAGTTCCAGCTTCCGTCCGAGCGCGGTCCGCCGGACCCGCCGGTCGATGCCCCGGAAGCGGCGCCTGCGGCGGCCCGTCGCCTCGGGTTCGTTCGTCTCGTCGAGCCGGGCGACGAGGGCGGCGTGGCGGCGGGCCCCGCTCGCGTACAGCTGGACGCCGGTGATGCCGAGGACACAGGCGAGCAGGGTGACGCCCGTGGTCAGCCAGAAGGGGTCGGTCATCGCCCCGCCTCCCTGGTGGACGAGTACGTGAGGGTCGCTCGCCCCGCCTCCCTGGTGGACGAGTACGTGAGGGTCGCTCGCTCCGCCTCCCCCATGAGCAGGTGCGTGGCGGTCGTCATTCGGCCTCCCGGGTGGCCAGGTGGGCGTCGGTGGCGGCGACGCCGAACGCCTGGGGGATGGGCTGTCCGGCCATGTAGAGGCGTTCGGCGACGCGGCGGGGCAGCGGGTGGTAGGTGAACCGTCCGTGGACCCGCCCGTCGGCGGCGAGCGGCTGGGCCTGGAAGCGGCAGATCGTGGCGAGGAGGAAGCGTTCGCGCCCGTGGGAGGCGAGGACGGAGATCTCGGTGATGCGGCGGGTGCCGTCGGGGTGGCGGGTGAGCTGGACGAGGACGTCGACGGCGCTGTTGATCTGGTCGCGGAGCGCCTCGAAGGGCACCTTGACCTCGGACATCGACGCCAGGGTCTGGAGCCGCATGAGGGCGTCCTCGGCGGAGTTGGCGTGGACGGTGGCGAGGGAGCCGTCGTGGCCGGTGGACATCGCCTGGAGCATGTCGAGGGTCTCGCCGCCGCGGACCTCTCCGACGATGATCCGGTCGGGGCGCATCCGGAGGGAGTTGCGGACGAGGTCGCGGATGGTGATGGCGCCGCGGCCCTCGATGTTCGGCGGGCGGGCCTCCAGGCGGATGACGTGGGACTGCTGGAGCTGGAGTTCGGCCGAGTCCTCGATCGTGATGATCCGCTCGCCGTCCGGGACGAGTCCGGAGAGGGCGTTGAGCAGGGTGGTCTTCCCGGTGCCGGTGGCACCGGAGACGATCAGGTTGAACTTGGCCTGGACGAGCCCGGAGAGGAGCAGCAGCATCTGCTCGTCGAGCGAGCCGAGGCCGAGCATCTCGTGGAGCGTGTACGCCCGGGGGAAGCGGCGGATGGTGAGGGTCGCGCCGGTCAGGGAGAGCGGCGGGATGATGACGTTGACGCGTTCGCCGGACGGGAGCCGGGCGTCGACCATCGGGTTGGACTCGTCGACGCGCCGGTTGACGGTGGAGACGATCCGCTCGATGGTCTGCATCAGCTGGTCGTGGGAGGCGAAGCGGAGCGGGAGGAGTTCGACGCGTCCGCCGCGCTCGATGAAGATCTGGTCGGGGCCGTTGACCATGATCTCGGTGATGGAGGCGTCTTCGAGGAGCGGTTCGAGTACGCCGAGTCCGAGCGCCTCGTCCACGACGCGGCGGATCAGCTGGGCGCGTTCGGCGGTGGAGAGGACGGGGCCCTCGCGGCTGATGATGTGTCCGAGGACGCGTTCCAGGCGGGCGCGCCGCTCGGCGGCGGCGAGCGCCGACATCTCGGTGAGGTCGATCTCCTCCAGGAGCTTGGCGCGGAAGGCGGCGACCAGGTGTCCGTCCTCCCTGGCGGCCGCGCCACCGCCCTTCTCCTCGGGCGCGTTGATCCGGGCGCGCAGGCTCATGGCCGGTCCTCCTGAGACGTCTCGGGCATGGGCATGGTGGCGGTCTTGGTCACGTCGTCGAAGTCCCAGAAGGGCACGACGGAGGGGATGCGGACGGTGACGGTGGCGACGGCCTCGCCGCCGCCCTCGCTGACCGAGACGGAGGTGGCCCAGCCGGCTGCCGCGCGGCCCACGGTCTCCGGGTCGGGCCCGTCCTCGGCGTCGCTGCTCGCGGCCCTCGCCGCCGCGCGGGCGGCCGTGCCCGCCTGCTGGGCGGCGTACGCGGCGACGCCGAGCTGGAGCCCGGCGAGGCCGACGAGCAGGAGGATGGGAAGGAAGCCGAGGTACTCGACGGCCGCCTGACCCCGGTCGCGTCGCGCTCCGGGCCGGTCGTGCCGCTTTCCGCGTCGGTCGTGTCCGGGCCGGTCGTGCCGCATGCGGGCCCGGTCGTGTCGCGTTCCGCGTCGGGCCCGCTGTGTTCCTCGTCGGTCGCGTCTCGTCGAGCGTCGATCGCCGTTCATGGCCGCATGCCCTTCTCGTCGACCGCGGCGGCCGTCGCCTTCACCGGGAAGAGTCCGCCCACGCCGGGGAAGAGCACGGGAACGTCGATCGTGACGACCACGGTGACCATGCCTCCGCCGCTGGAGCAAGCCGGCTTCGCGCCGCTCCTCCAGGCGCCGTCGAGGTGGCGCAGGGCGGCCTCGGAGCAGTCGTCGCCGACGGCCGCGGCGCGGACGGCCTCGTCCGCCGCGTTCCCGGCGAGGGTGTACGTGTAGCCGACCAGGACGACCTGCCAGAGCAGGGCGAGGGTGAGCAGGATGAGCGGCACCATGCCGACGAACTCGACCGCCACCTGCCCCCTGTCGTCGTCCGGGATCGCGGCCATGGTTCAGCGTCCTCCGGTGCGGCGGCGCAGGCCGAGGGAGCCGCGGTCGCCGGTGCGGGCGAGCTGCCTTCCGGGTTTGGCGGAGGTGTCGGCGGCCGGGGCGCCGACCAGGCCGAGTTCGCCCGCGAGGGCCCACAGGGCCTGCTTGACGGTGGATCTGGCGTCGAGTTCGTGGAGGCGGCCGGCGTCGACGACGGCGGAGAGTTCCTTGAAGTTGGCGGGGACGGCGATGCCGGAGATCCGGGTGCCGGTGATCTTCTGGACGAGGGGCGGCTGGATCTCGGTGGAGCGGTGGTGGCGGTTGACGACGGTGACGGTCTCCTCGGCCTTGCGGACCTGGAGCCGTTCCCACATGCGTACGGTCCGTTTGGCGGCCCGGACGGCGACGACGTCGGGGGTGGTGACGAGGAGCGCGGTGTCGGCCATCTCGACGGCGGCGGCGTTGGCGCTGTCGAGGCGGGAGCCGCAGTCGACGACGACGACGTCGTGGCGGCCGCGGAGGGCGCTGACGACCTGGCGGGCGGCGCGGTCGGTGACCTCTTCGCCGCGTTCTCCCTCGGCGGGGGCGAGGAGGAGGGAGAGGCCGGTCTCGTGGACGTAGACGGCGTCCTGGAGGACGCGGGGGGAGATGTCGGCGATGGTGGCGAGGTCGGCGACGGAGCGGCGGAACTGGACGTCGAGGTAGGAGGCGATGTCGCCGCTCTGGAGGTCCATGTCGACGAGGGCGACGGTGCGGCCGGAGGCGCGGGCGGCGAGGGCGAGGTGGACGGCGGTGACGGTGGTGCCGACGCCGCCCTTGGCTCCGCTGACGGTGACGACGGTGCCGCCGGGGCCGGTGGGGTGGTCGGCGCCGGCGCCGAGGTGGCGGCGGACTCCGGTGGACCACTGGGCGGCGGCGTGGACGCGGCTGGCGAGTTCCTCGTAGCCGAGGGGGAGGGTGACGAGGCCGCGGGCGCCGGAGTCCATGGCGGCGGAGAAGAGGACGGGGCTGGCGTCGGCGCTGATGAGGACGGTGCCGACGGCGGGGAAGCGGAGGGCGACCTCGCGGACGAGTTCGAGGGCGGGGACGGGGCCGATGCGCTCGTGGACGAGGACGACCTCGGGGAGTTCGTCGACGGAGACGGCGGCGAGGCGGGCGAGGGCGTCGACGAGCTGGGTGGAGTCGGTGACCGGCGGGGCGGGTTCGGCGTCGGGCAGCTGGCTGAGCAGGGTCATGACGGACCGGGCCGCGTCGGGGTCGCCGACGGCCGGCAGGATCCTGGTGGTCATACCGGCCTCACTTGTCCTTTTCGAGCGTGTAGGTGCGGTCGCGCTGGTCGGCGGGGGCGCCGCCGGTGGCGGGCGCGACGAGGGCGAGCCGTACGTGCTCGGCGAACGACTCGGCGTACGCGACGCGCTGGGTGTCGAGGGTGGAGAGGGCGAAGCTGATGGGGACGGCTTCGGCGCCGGTGCGGCCGGTGCTGCCGGACTGGTCGCGGATGGGGGTGAGCTTGCCGACGTCGAGGACGCGGGCGCCGGCGACGATCATGCGGGACTGGGCGGGGTCGCCCTTCTTCTCGCCGGCGAAGGTGGCGTAGATGTTGACGGTGGCGCCGGCGGTGATCTTGCCGGCCACGCCGGTGGCCGCGTCGATCATGATGGCGATCTCCTGCTGGCCGGCCTGGAGCGCGGGCCGGTCGACGATCATGTCCTCCTGGAGGAGGGAGCCCTCCCGCAGTTCGGTGACGGCGATCTTGCCCTGGATCCGGCGCAGGTCCGTGACGGCGGTCTCCGGCAGCCAGCGCTTCGGCATCGAGATCTTCTCGAACTGGCTCGCGTCGAGGTTGGCGTAGGGCTTCACGTTCTTCGCGATGCGGTACGCGGTGACCTCGGGCCCGACCTTCGAGTTCACGTCGCTGATGACGGCGAGCACGCCGGCGAAGGCGCCGAGCGCGCACAGGACGGACAGCAGCAGCAGGATGACGCCGCGGCGCTGGCGGGAGTTCATGGCCGTACTACCTCGATCGGAGACGTGGGTCCGGACGGACGGGGCTGACGGGTGGGCGTGCCTTGCGGCTCGTGGTTCACGGCAGGGCGCGGGTGGGGGGCGTGCCGGTGCCCAGGGCTCTGGCGGGGTGACCGCCCGGTCCGACCACATGGGTGCCCGGCGGCTGACCACCCGGGCCGACCACATGGGTACCCGGCGGCTGACCACCCGGAGCGACCACATGGGTACCCGGTGCCTGGCCTCCCGGTCCCACCGCGTGGACGCCCGGTGCCTGACCGCCCGGCTCCAGCGCGTGGGCGGGGCGGACGCCGGTGAGCGCCCCGGGGCCGCTGGCTGCGGGGCCGGCGGGGCGGGGGGTCGCGTCGGGTGGGGCCAGGGGGGCGGCGCAGAAGCCGCAGCGGTCGCCGATGAGGTCCATGCCGCACCAGTGGCAGGTCTCGCGCCGGACGGAGGAGACGAGTTGGTAGAGGACGGGGAGGTCGGGGAGGTAGGCGGCGAATTCGACGAGTTTGGGGGTGCCCCACCAGCCGGGTGAGCTCTCGGGCAGGGGAGCCTCGTGGACGGGGCCGCCGATGCGCCACTGGGGGACGAGGGTGGTGATGGGCCAGTCGGTCTGGAGCTGGCCGCGGGCGAGGAGGAGTTCGGTGGTGAACTCGGGTCCCGCGAGGGGGGTTTCGCCGCTGCCGAGGCGCACGATCTGGGGGGTGGGTCCGGCGAGGACGGCGAAGTGGGCGCCGGGGAGCCAGCCCTTGAGGTGGGAGCCGAGGCTGACGGGGACGCGGTCGAGCCGGGAGACGGAGCCGAGGACGGCGCCGGCGTAGATGTAGTGGGCGAGGAGCCGGGCGGCGGAGGCGAGGACGCCGGGGCCGAAGTCGCAGCCGGCCAGCTGGCGGAGCTGGCGGACCAGTACGGCCGTGCCGAGGGGCGGCAGGTCGGTCCTGACCAGGGCGATCCGGTCGCTTTCGAGCAGGCCGCGGACGGCGCGGAGCCGTTGCTCGACGGCGGGGGGCGCGGCGGCGGGGCAGACGACGACGACGTGGCCGTAGCGGGCGAGGAGTTGCTGCATGTCGGCGACGGAGGCGTCGAGCGGGCGGCCGCCGGGCGGGGGGAGGACGGCGGCGTTCGGGGTTCCGGGATCGGTCGGCGGCAGCACCAGGTCGGCGCCGGTGACCGCGATCGCTGTCGGCACGTCTGGCTCCCCCGTCCCCTCCGGCCTCCGGAGCACCGGGGGCCGCGGATCACTTACCGCGTTCACGGCGTCACCCCAGGGTGCGACCGTCTCTGCACCCTATCCACGTCCCCCGGGGTGGTGAACACACAATCCGCCAAGCTGCTCCCTTCAATTTGGGGCCGGGGTCCGGGCCCTGTCGACCCTTCCCACCCCGGCGTTTGCCGTCGTGCGGGTGCCGGGGCGGGCGGTGGAGGGACGGCGGGCCGGCGGCGGTCGCGAACACCGTCCTCTGCCAGAGGTCTTGACAACGCGATTGGTCTGGACCAGCTTGTTGCGACAGCGGTGGCCACCGTCGAACCTCCCGCACAGCCTCGTACCCCCGTACGAATCGCTGACGGATCCTCCGTACGACGACGTACGGCACCTCCACATCCCCAACTCCCCCACCGGAGGATGCACGTGGACCGCACCACCACCCGCCCGTACGGACGCCGCTGGCTCGGCGGAGCGCTCGCGCTCGCCGTCGGCTCCGGGCTCGTCCTCGTCGGCGGAGCCGGCACCGCGCAGGCGGCCGACGTCAACGTCGCCAAGAACGCCGGGTTCGAGAACGGCCTGGCCAACTGGACCTGTTCCGCCGGAAGCGGCGCCGCCGTCTCCTCCCCGGTCCGCACCGGCGCCGGCGCCCTCAGGGCCACCCCGGCCGGCCTCGACAACGCCAAGTGCGTGCAGACCGTGGCCGTGAAGCCCAACTCGACGTACACGCTGAGCGCCTGGGTCCAGGGCGGCTACGCGTACCTCGGCGCGAACAACACCGGGACCGGCGGCGGGAGCGTCTCCACCTGGACGCCCGACAGCCCCTCCTGGAAGCAGCTGACCACCACCTTCACCACCGGGCCGAGCACCACCTCGGTCGAGGTCTACACCCACGGCTGGTACGGCACCTCCCCCTACCTCGTGGACGACGTGAGCGTCTACGGCCCCGACGGCGGCGGCGGTCAGGACCCCGACCCGGTCGTTCCGGCCACCCCCGCCGGCCTCGCCGCCGGCACGGCCACCACCTCCTCCGTCGCCCTGAGCTGGGGCGCGGTCTCCGGCGCGACCAGCTACAAGGTCTACCGGGACGGCGCCAACCCGCAGACCGTGAGCGGAACTTCGACCACCGTCACCGGCCTCACCGCCGACACCGCGTACCAGTTCCAGGTCTCCGCGGCCAACGCGGCGGGCGAGTCCGCGAAGTCCACCGCAGTCACCGCCCGCACCCTCAAGCCCACGGACCCGGGCCCCGGCCCCGCCGTCCCGAAGCACGCCGTCACCGGCTACTGGCAGAACTTCGACAACGGCGCCGCCAAGCAGAAGCTGCGCGACGTCCAGGCGGCGTACGACATCATCGCCGTCTCGTTCGCCGACTCGACCACCACGCCCGGCCAGATCACCTTCAACCTCGACCCGGCCGTCGGCTACGCCTCGGTCGCCGACTTCAAGGCCGACGTCGCGGCCAAGAAGGCCGCCGGCAAGTCCGTGATCATCTCCGTCGGCGGAGAGAAGGGCAACGTCACGATCAACAGCGACGCGAGCGCCACCGCCTTCGCCGACAGCGCGTACGCCCTGATGCGGGAGTACGGCTTCAACGGCGTCGACATCGACCTCGAGCACGGCATCAACTCCACGTACCTCTCCAAGGCGCTGCGCCAGCTCTCCGCCAAGGCGGGGTCGGGCCTGGTCATCACGATGGCCCCGCAGACCATCGACATGCAGTCCACGGGCACCGAGTACTTCAAGACCGCGCTCGCCGTGAAGGACATCCTCACGGTCGTCAACACCCAGTACTACAACAGCGGTTCGATGCTCGGCTGCGACGGCAAGGTCTACAGCCAGGGTTCGGTGGACTTCCTCACCGCGCTCGCCTGCATCCAGGTCCAGGGCGGCCTCGCCCCGTCGCAGGTCGGCCTGGGCGTCCCCGCCTCCACGCGCGGCGCGGGCAGCGGCTACGTCGACCCGCAGATCGTGAAGAACGCGCTGGACTGCCTCACCAAGCTCACCGGTTGCGGCACCTTCAAGCCGGCCCAGGCCTGGCCGACCCTCCGGGGCGCCATGACCTGGTCGACCAACTGGGACGCGACGGCCGGCAACGCCTGGTCGAACGCGGTCGGCCCGCACGTCCACAACCTGCCGTAACGACAGGGAACCCGCACGCGCAGCGCCGCCGCTCCCCCGGCGGCGCTGCGCCGTTCCCGTTCCCGTTCCCGTTCCCGTACGCGACCAGCGACCAGCGACCAGCAGGTTCCCGTACGCGACCAGCGACCAGCGACCAGCGGGTTGCCGTACGAGGTCAGCGGGGCGGCAGGTAGTGGGCCAGCACCGAGCCGAGCCGGGCGGCCCACTCGTCGACCCGCACGGTGCGGCGCCCGTCGAGCTCGCAGGCGTACACGCCGCCGACCCGGAGCGACACGGAGATGCGCAGCCCCCGCCCGCGCCGGATCGGCCAGTACTCCACCCCCGCGATCTCCGCCCAGGTGAACGCCGCCTCCTCCCCGAAGAGCTGGAGGTGCACCCCCAGGCCGTCCACGACGATCCCCGACACCCGGTCCGCCGCCACGAACTCCGGCCCCGGCTGCGGCGGCCCGGCCGGCGGGGGCGGCACGACGTATCCGGGCGCCGACTGCCCCTGGAAGGGCCCGGAAGCGGTCGGGGCCACCTGGCCGGGACCCGCCTGCGGTACGCCACCGAGGCCGGCGCCCGGCAGCGGAGCAGCGCCCGGGACGGGACCCGTCGGCGGCACGGGACCGAAGCCGGGACCCGGATCCCGTACGGGGCCGAAGCCGGGCCCCGGCGGCTGCGCGGGGCCGAAGCCCTGCGGCGGAACGGACGCGTGCGGCGGCACGGGCGTGGACGACGGGACGGGCGCCGCATACCCCTCGGGAATCGGCGACGGGACAGGCGCCGGATGCTCCTCGGGAATCGGCGACGGGACGGGCGCCGGATACCCCTCGATGACCGGTGACGGGACAGGCGCCGCATACCCCTCGGTGATCGGCGACGGAGCGGGCGCCGGATGCCCTGCGGCAATCGACGACGGTACGGGCGTCGCCGGTGTGTCGGCCGTGGTGGCGGGCCAGGCCGGGGGCACGGGCGCCGGGCCGCGGCCGCCCTCGCCGAGCGCGTCCAGGATGTCGTCCGGGGTGGGGCGTTCGGCGGGGTTCTTCGCGAGGCAGCGGGCCACGAGGTCGCGGAGCGCGTCGGGGACGGTGGAGAGGTCGGGGGCCTCGTGGACGGAGCGGTACATGAGGCCCATCGGCGTGCCCTCGCCGAAGGGGCGTCCGCCGGTCGCGGCGACCAGGACGGCGCCGAGGGCGAAGACGTCGGCGGCGCCCGTGACCTCCTCGCCGAGCGCCTGCTCGGGGGCGAGGTAGCCGGGGGTGCCGAAGGCGGTGCCGGTGGCGGTGAGCCGGGTGGACTCCAGGGCGCGGGCGATGCCGAAGTCGAGGACGCGGGGGCCGTCGGGGGCCATCACGATGTTGCCGGGCTTGAGGTCGCGGTGCACGAGTCCGCAGGCGTGGATGGCCTCCAGGGCCTCGGCGAGCGCGGCCCCGAGCGAGCGCAGCCGGTCCTCCCCCATCGGGCCCTCGGCGGTGAGGAGTCCGGCGAGGGTGGGGCCGGGTACGTAGGCGGTGGCGAGCCAGGGTGCCTCGGCGTCGGGGTCGGCGTCGACGACCTGCGCGGTGTGGAAGCCGCCGACCTGCCGGGCGGCCGCGACCTCGGCGCGGAAGCGGGCGCGGAAGGAAGGATCGGAGGCGAGTTCCGGCCGCGCGACTTTGACGGCGACGGCGCGCCCGCCGCGCGATCGCGCCAGATAGACGGTGCCCATGCCGCCTTCGCCTAGCTTGTGTTCGATGACGTATCTACCGATGAGGGTCCCCACGCGGGACAGTATGGCCGAACTCGACACCTTGACCGGTCCATGACATAGCCCCACCATGTGCCCCGGACACCCGCACGAGTTTGTCGCACTCCCCCACACTCCCCACCCAGGAGACACCATGCGACGTCCCACCCGCGGCAGAAGGTCCGCCACCCTCGCGGCCCTCGTGGCGCTCGCCCTCGCGGCGCCCCTCTCCGCCCTCTCGACGCCCGCCGGGGCCGACCCGGCACCGACCGCCGCCCGTATCGCCTCGGGCGCCGAGGAGGTGATCCGGCAGTACGAGGTCGCCGGACCGGCCACCCCGGCCGCCCGTACGGCGCTCGCCGCCACCGGCGTCTCGATCGACGAGGTCGACGCCCGCTCGGTCGTCGTCAGCGCCAACACCGCGCAGCTGGCGACCCTGAAGGCGCTCGGCTACCGGCCGGTCGCGCTCCCCGGCCCGCCGGACCGCACGGCCGGGGGCGACAAGACCGCCGGCCCGCTCGACTTCCCCTCCGCCGACGCGAAGTACCACAACTACGCGGAGGCCAACGCGGAGATCGACCAGCGCCTCGCCGCCCACCCCTCCATCATGCGCAAGCAGGTGATCGGGAAGTCGTACCAGGGCCGGGACATCGTCGCCATCAAGATCAGCGACAACGTCGCCACCGACGAGAACGAGCCCGAGGTCCTCTTCACCCACCACCAGCACGCCCGCGAGCACCTCACCGTCGAGATGGCGCTCTACCTGCTGCGCGAACTCGGCGCGGGCTACGGCACGGACACCAGGATCACCAACGCCGTGAACGGCCGCGAGATCTGGATCGTCCCGGACCTCAACCCCGACGGCGGCGAGTACGACATCGCCTCCGGCTCCTACCGCAGCTGGCGCAAGAACCGCCAGCCCAACTCCGGCTCCTCCTACATCGGCACCGACACCAACCGGAACTGGAACTACAAGTGGGGCTGCTGCGGCGGCTCCTCCGGTTCCAAGAGCTCCGAGACCTACCGCGGCGCGGCTCCCGAGTCGGCCCCCGAGGTCAAGGTCGTCGCCGACTTCGTCCGCTCCCGCGTCGTCGGCGGCAAGCAGCAGATCACCGCGGCCATCGACTTCCACACCTACAGCGAGCTGGTCCTCTGGCCCTTCGGCTGGACCGACGCCGACACCACGACCGGCATGACCCAGGACGACCGGAACGCCTTCGCCACCGTCGGCGGCAAGATGGCCGCGAGCAACGGCTACACCCCCGAGCAGTCCAGCGACCTCTACATCACCGACGGCTCCATCGACGACTACCTCTGGGGCTCCCAGCGGATCTTCGCCTACACCTTCGAGATGTACCCGACCTCGTCCTGGGGCGGCGGCTTCTACCCGCCCGACGAGGTCATCGAGCGCGAGACCTCCCGCAACCGCGACGCCGTCCTCCAACTCCTGGAGAACGCCGACTGCATGTACCGCTCCATCGGCAAGCAGGCCCAGTACTGCACGGCCTGACGCACCCCGCGTGACGGGAGCCCCGGCGGGACCACCGCCGGGGCTCCCCGCCGTCCACGGGCTCAGCCGAGGACGGCGAGGGCGTCGATCTCGATCAGGAGGCCGGCGGGGAGGCCGACGTAGACGGTGGTGCGGGCGGCGGCGGGCGCCTTGAGGTCCTGGTCCTCGAAGTACTGGTTGTAGATCGCGTTCATCTCGGCGAAGTGGTCGACGTCGGTGAGGTAGACGCGCATCATCATGACGTCGTCCCAGGTCGCGCCGCCCTCCTCGAGGATGGCCTTGACGTTGGCGAAGGTCTGGAGGGTCTGCTCGCGCAGGGTGGGGCCGGCGACGGTCGGGGCCCGGCCCTCGACGGCGGGGAGGAAGCCGACCTGGCCGGCGACCTGGAGGATGTCGCCCTTGCGCACGCCGTGCGAGAACCTCGCGGGCGGGGCGGTGTGGGTGGCGGGGGTCAGGGCGGTCTTCTCGGTCATGCGGTCGGTTCCTCGGTTTCCTTGGTCGGGGCGGTGCCGGAGTACTCGCGGCTGATGGCGTCGGCGGTGCGGCGCACCTGCGGGAGCAGGGAGAGGAGCTCCTCGGCCGTGACGACCACGTTGGGCGCCGAGACCGACATGGCGGCGACGACCCGGCCGTCGGCGCCGCGGATGGGGGCGCCGACACAGTTGATGGACTCCTCGTGGCCGCCGAGGTCGGTGGCCCACCCCTGTTCGCGTACGGTCGCCAGCTCCTTGAGGAAGGCGGCGGCGTTCGGGGTCGAACGGGGGGTGTAGGGGGGGTAGTCGAGCTTCGCGGCGACGGCGCGGCGCTCCGCCTCGGGCAGGTCGGCGAGGAGCAGCTTGGCTACGGCGGCGACGGTGATCGCGACGGGTCTGCCGATGCGCGAGTACATGCGGACCGGGTAGCGGCTCTCGACCTTGTCGATGTAGAGGACCTCGCCCTCCTCGTACACGGCGAGGTGCACGGTGTGGCCGATGCGCTCGTTGAGGGCGGCGAGGTAGGGGTGGGCGATCTCGCGGATGTCGAGGTTCTCGACGGCTTCCTGGGCGAGGGCGAAGAGGCGGGCGCCGAGGCGGTAGCGCTGGTCCTGCTGCCGGTGGACGAGGCCGTGCTCGTGCAGGGTGCGCAGGAGGCGCAGGGCCGTGGACTTGTGGACGCCGAGCCGCTCGGCGACCTGCCCGAGGTCCGCGGGGCCCTGGGCGAGCAGCGGCAGGATGCTGAGCGCCCGGTCGACGGTCTGGCTCATGGCGTACGTACCTCCTGGTCGTCCCCCGTCCAGGCGGGGCCCTCGTGATCGCCCCCCGGCCGGCCGGAGACCTCGTGATCGTCCCCCGGCCGGCCGGAGACCTCGTGATCGTTCCCCGACCGGCCGGAGACCTCGTGGTCGTGGCCCGTCCAGCCGGGGCCGAGGTGAAGTGTCTCCCAGGCGGCGGTGTCGAGCGCGGCCAGCCGGTCGGCGTGGGCGCGGCGGGGCGGCCGCGCCCAGTCGCCGGGGGTGGTGAGGGCGGCGGCGGCCATGAGGTGGCCGTGCCGGAGCCGGGTCGGCATGTCGAGGTCGCGGAGGGTGGCGGAGAGGAATCCGGCGGCGAAGGCGTCGCCGGCGCCGACGGTGGAGACGACGTCGACGCGGGGCGGGCGTTCGAGGTGGCCGACGCCGTCGGCGTCCTCGATGTCCGCGAAGGACCCGGGGCGGTGGTCGGCGACGTGCGCGCCGCCCTTGCCGATCTTGAGGACGACGGTCTCGGGCCCGTCGAGCAGGTCGAAGACGGCCCGGCTGCCCTTCAGGCCCCACAGCGTCCTCGCCTCGTCGGCGCCCACGAACACCAGGTCGGCGCGGCGGGCGAGTTCGAGGAGCACCTCGGGGGCGCTGTCGTCGCGCCACAGGGCGGGACGGTGGTTGACGTCGAAGGAGACGAGCGGCCGGCCGGGGCGCGGGGCGGTGAGGTCCCGGACGAGGTCGAGGCAGTCTGCGGAGAGGGCGGCGGTGATGCCGGTGAGGTGGAGGACGCGGGCGCCGGCGACGGAGTCGTACGGGACGGTGGCGGGCGACATGGCCGAGGCGGCCGAGCCGGCGCGGTAGTAGACGACCTCGTGGGCGTCGGTGGCCCTGTCGTCGTCGGTGCGGAAGTAGACGCCCGTCGGCCGGTGTGGATCGCGGGTGACGGAGGTGACGTCGACGCCGTGGCCGCCGATGGTCTCGACGAGGTGGTCGCCGAAGCCGTCGTGGCCGACCCGGCCGATCCACCGGGTGCGGTGTCCCGCCGCGGCGAGCGTGCAGGCGACGTTGGACTCGGCGCCGCCGATCGCCCGGGTGAACGAGGGGACGTCGGCGAGGCGGCCCGGCCGGGAGGGCAGAAAGGTGACCATGGACTCGCCGAGGCAGACGACCTCCGGGGGCGCGTGTCCGCTCACTCTCGGGCTCCCTGGGACTCCTACGGGTCCATTGACCCGGCCTTGGCCCGGATGTTAGACAGCAATGAGCAAGGTGCGCAATGAGCGTTGCATCCTACGCAACGCCCACGACGAGGAGGCCTCATGCCCGACGCGGCGAACGAGACGCGTGACGCGGTGGACGAGCCGCGCGGTCCGGTGGACGAGCCGCGCGACGCGGCGAACGGCGGGCACGGCCCGGCGACCGGCACCCGCGCCTCGTCGAGGACGAAGCCCGACCCGGCGGACGAGCGCGTCGACGACCGCTTCAAGGGCCTGCCCCCGGACGCCGAGGGCCTGACCGTCGGCGAACTCGCCGCCCAGCGGCGCGACCTCTTCACCGGCGGCTTCACCACCCCCGTCCTCGCCCTCTCCGCGGAGTCGGTCGAACACAACCTGCGCCTCCTGGAGGTGTACGCGGAGCGGCACGGCCTCGCCTTCGCACCGCACGGCAAGACGTCCATGGCCCCGCAGCTCTTCGACCGGCAGATGGAGCACGGCGCCTGGGGCATCACCGCCGCCGTGCCCCACCAGGCCCGGGTCTACCGCGCCCACGGCGTCTCCCGGATCTTCCTCGCCAACGAGCTCGTCGACCCCGTCGCCCTGCGCTGGCTCGCCGCCGAGCTCGACGCCGACCCGGACCTCCGCTTCGTCTGCTACGTGGACTCCGTGCGCGGCGTCGAGCTGATGGACGAGGCCCTGCGCGCCGCAGGCGCCGGACGCCCCGTGGACGTCGTCGTCGAACTGGGCGCCGGCGAGGGGGCCCGTACCGGCGTCCGTACGGAGGCCGGGTGCGCCGCCGTCGCCGACGCGGTCGCCGCGACCGGCACGCTCCGGCTCGTCGGAGTCGCCGGGTACGAGGGCGAGGTGCCCGACGCCACGCCCGAGCGGGTCGACGCCTGGCTACGCCGGCTGACCGCCCTGGCCGTCGAGTTCGACAAGGCCGGCAGGTTCCACGGACCGCGCGGCGCCGTCGAGGAGATCATCGTGAGCGCGGGCGGCAGCGCCTGGTTCGACGCGGTCGCCGAGGTGTTCGCCGAGCTTCCCGAACTGTCCTCGCCCACACTCAAGCTGCTGCGCTCGGGGGCGTACGTCTCGCACGACGACGGCCAGTACCGCAACCTGACCCCGTTCAACCGGGTCCCCGAAGAGGGCGCGCTGCAGCCCGCGTTCCGGCTCTGGTCGCAGGTCGTGTCCCGCCCCACCGCCGAGCAGGCCTTCACCAACGCCGGCAAGCGCGACGCCGCCCACGACCTGCACCTCCCCGAGGCGCAGGTCGTCCGCGACGCCCGCACAGGCGCGGTCCGCGCCGCCGAGGGCATCACCGTCACCAAGCTCTCCGACCAGCACGCCTGGCTCCACACCGAGCCCGGCGCGGACGTCGAGGTCGGCGACTGGGTGGGCATGGGCCTCTCGCACCCCTGCACCTCCTTCGACAAGTGGCAGCTCATCCCGCTGGTCGAGGCGGACGGCACGGTCGTCGACTTCATCCGCACCTACTTCTAGGAGCCGGGGAGCCCACCCATGGAACTCGTCATCCGCGACGCGGAGGTCGTCGACGGCAGCGGCGGCCCCTCCTACCGGGCCGACGTGGCCATCGACCGCGGCCGGATCGCCGCGATCGTCAAGGAGGGCGCGCAGGCCGGCTGCCAGCGCCCCACCGGCCGCCGCGTCCTGGACGCCGAGGGCCTGGTCCTCTCCCCCGGCTTCGTGGACATGCACGCCCACAGCGACCTCGCGCTGCTCCGCGACCCGGACCACAGCGCCAAGGCCGCACAGGGCGTGACCCTCGAAGTCCTGGGCCAGGACGGCCTGTCGTACGCCCCCGTCGACGACCGTACGCTCGCCGAGGTACGCCGGGCCGTCACCGGCTGGAACGGCGACGGGTCCGACGTCGACCTCGACTGGCGCACGGTCGGCGCGTACCTGGACCGCCTCGACGGCGCCCACGGGGGCCGGGGCATCGCGGTCAACGCCGCCTACCTCGTCCCCCAGGGGACCGTCCGGATGTACGCGATGGGCTGGGAGGACCGGCCCGCGACGGAGGCCGAACTCGACCGGATGCGCCGGCTCGTCGCGGAAGGCCTCGAACAGGGCGCGGTCGGCATGTCCTCCGGCCTGACCTACACCCCCGGCATGTACGCGCCGGACTCCGAACTCACCGAACTGTGCCGGGTCGTCGCGCGGTACGGCGGCTACTACTGCCCGCACCACCGCTCGTACGGCGCCGGCGCGCTCCGCGCCTACGAGGAGATGGTCGCCCTCGCCCGCGAGGCGGGCTGCCCGCTCCACCTCGCCCACGCCACCATGAACTTCGGCGTCAACCGCGGCCGGGCCCCCGAGCTCCTCGCCCTCCTCGACGAGGCCCTCGACGCCGGCGCGGACATCACCCTCGACACCTACCCGTACACCCCCGGCTGCACCACCCTCGTCGCCCTCCTCCCCGGCTGGGCGGGCGAAGGCGGCCCCGAGGCGATCCTCGCGCGCCTCCGCGACGACACGGCGGCGGAACGGATCCGGCGCGACCTGGAGGAGACCGGCTCGGACGGCTGCCACGGCGTGCCCGTCGAATGGCACACCGTCGAGGTCTCCGGCGTCTCCGACCCCGCCCTCGCGGAACACGTCGGCCGCCGCGTCGACAGCTGGCCCACCGCCCGCCGCCTCCTCCTCGACGACCGGCTCGGCACCACGGTCCTCCAGCACGTCGGCCACGAGGAGAACGTCCGCGCGATCATGCGCCACCGGGTCCACACCGGCGGCTCCGACGGCATCCTCCAGGGCCTCAAGCCGCACCCCCGCGCCTACGGCACCTTCCCCCACTACCTCGGGCGGTACGTACGCGAACTCGGCGTCCTCTCCCTCGAGGAGTGCGTCGCCCACCTCACCTCCCGCCCCGCCGCCCGCCTCCGCCTCCCCGACCGCGGCCTCGTCCGCGAGCACCACGTCGCCGACCTCGTCCTCTTCGACCCCGACACCGTCGCCGCCGGCTCCACCTACGCCGCCCCCCGCGCCCTCCCCACCGGCATCCCCCACGTCCTCGTCGACGGCCGCTTCGTCATCGAGGACGGCCGGCGCACGGACGTCCTCGCGGGCCGCGCGATCCGGAGGACCCCGACGGGCTGACCCCCGCCCCTCCCGTCGCGGACCACGCCCCCGCGTCGCGGACCACGCCCCACGCCTCTGGGGGCCGCGCCCCCACCCGCTGTGGACCGCGCCCGCGCCCGTCGTGGGCCATCGTTCCGCCGGGGCGGTGCCCACCCCCACGCCTCCGCCCACCCCGTTGTGGGCAATCGTTCCGCCGGGGCGGTACCCACCCCCACGCCTCCGCCCACCCCGTTGTGGGCAATCGTTCCGCCGGGGCGGAACGGGTGGGCACAACGGACGGCGCCCCTCGCCGGGCCCAGGCTTCCGCGCCTGAACCCGCACCCGGTGTGCGACGCCGTAAAGGTGCGGGCCCGGGCACAAGGGGCGGACGCGCCGCCAAGCGCGCCGTCCCGTGTGCCCACCCGTCCCGCCCAGCGGGACGATTGCCCACACGGCGGGCGGGCGAAGGCCCACACGGGGCGGGGGCCCAGTGGGCGACAGCCCAGGCGGGCGCGGGCCCACCCGACGGTGGGGCGCGGCGGGCAACAGCCCAGCCAGGCGAAGGCCCACACGGGGCGCGGCGGGCACGGGGCCCCACGGCCGGGGCCGCACTCCAGCGCACGAGGCCGCACGGCCAGGGGCGCGGCCCCCAAGGGCACGGGCGCGGGCCCACGAAGGCGCGGGGTCGGCCGGTCTAAACGCCGGAGGCGAGGCGCGGCCAGGGGTCGCGCCGGACCCACAGCAGGCCGAGCGCGAGCACGCAGCCCGTCAGCACGAAGCCGTACCAGGGGGTGTGGCCGGAGGGGGCCGTCTCGTACACGAGCGCGGCGGAGAGCACGGCGAGGAGCTGCCCGGCCCGGCTGTGCCAGGCGACCGCGGCGACGACGACCGTCCCCCACAGCAGGTACCAGGGCTGCACCATCGGCGAGAGCGCGACGAGGGCGACCAGCGAGAGGCCGAGGCCGAGCACGGGATCGATCCGGCCCCGCCAGGCGCGCCACGCCAGCGCCGCGACGACGGTGAGGGCGGCGAGGAGGCCGAGCTTCTGCACGGCGCCCTTGACCGGGTCGGGGTCGTCGGCGAGGAGCGTGCCGAGGGCGAGCCCGAGGTCGCTGGTGAGGGAGAGCGGGGTGTGGATGGCCCCGGCGACGCTCTGGGTGCCGAGCCAGCCGAACCCGGTGCCCGCGGCGAGGGTCGCCCCGGCGGCGACGCCGCCCGCGACGAGCCCCGGCAGGACCAGGCCCTTCACGACACCCCGTACGCCCCCGTCGCGGCGGGCCACCAGCACGCCGACGAAGAGCAGCGCGACCGCCGCCGGCGACTTCACCATCATCGCGAGGCCGACGAGCACGCAGCCGAGCACCCACCTCCCGCGCACCGCGAGCAGCACGCCGCTCAGCATGAGTCCGATCATCAGGCCGTCGTTGTGGAGACCGCCGACGACGTGGACGAGGAGCAGCGGGTTCAGCGCGGCGAGCCACAGCGCCCCGGCCGGACCGCCGGGACCGCCGCCGAGGCCGCGGACGGCGAGGACGATCAGGGCGAGCGCGCCGAGGGCGATCAGCCTCATCCCGAGGACGGCGGGCACGATCTCCCCGCCGGTCAGGCCGACGACGGCCTCGGCGAGGAGGAGGAAGGCGGGGCCGTACGGGGCGGGGGTGTCGGTCCAGTTCCCGCCGACGCTCGCCGCCGCCTCCGCGCCGAGGTCGCCGGGGGCGAGGACCGAGGGACCCGCGCCGTAGACGTCGTGCCCTTCGAGGACCATCCCGCCCTGGGCGATGTAGCTGTACACGTCCGCGCTGTGCAGGGGCGGGGCGAGCAGCAGTGGGGCGGCCCAGTGGAGGAGGGTGGCGAGGACCCCGTCCCGTGCGCCGCGGGCGAGGAGGACGCCGTACCGCCACCAGGCGGCGACCAGCAGGGTCAGGCCGAGGTACGCCAGGACGGCGCCGGCCGTGGCGAGCGCGGAGCCGCGCGGCTGCCACAGCGGCGCGCCGCCCAGGACCGGAAGGGTGCCCGCCGTGTATCCGCCGACGGCGATCGCGAGCGACCCGCCCGCACCCAGCCACCGGCATCCGGAGGCGCTGAAGACCCACATGAGGCGCCAACCTATCCCGCCGGGCGGCGGGTCCGGCGGCCCGGCCCGTCCCTACCTCGGTCGCTTGCCCAGTCCCCGCCCGCGCCCCGGGGGCTGGGTGGAGCCGGAGTCGGAGGTGCCGTCGCCGGCCTCGTCGCCGGTGCCGGAGGTGGGGGTGGCTCCGGGGGCGGCGGAGGCCGAGGTCTTCCCGGACGGAGCAGTGGTCGGGCCCGGGGTCAGGGTCGCGGCGGAGGTGGCGGCGGCCGGCACTGCGGGGCGCGGGGTCGGGTCGCCCCCGGGACCGGCGTCCGGGGAGGAGGCGTCGCCCTGGATGAGCGCGGGCGGCCCGCCGGAGCCGCCGTCGGCCGGGGTGCCGCCGCGGGGGCCGGGGCCGCCGGTGAACAGCGCGGCGCCGAGTCCGAGCAGGCCGACGCCGCCCGCGGCGATCAGCCAGCCGGGCCCGGGTCCCCGGCGCGCGGGGGCATGACGGCGGCGCCCGCGTCGGGGTGCGGTGGCTCCGGGATCCT
This sequence comes from Streptomyces sp. NPDC043176, assembly GCF_056436715.1. NCBI lineage: Bacteria > Bacillati > Actinomycetota > Actinomycetes > Kitasatosporales > Streptomycetaceae > Streptomyces > Streptomyces sp. NPDC043176. The sequence continues at coordinate 52,772 of NZ_JBWKCA010000001.1, read as the reverse complement.
GCTGGCTCATGGGCCCGAATTGTAGGGAGCGTGACACCGTGGATGCGATCCGGGTCACACACGGGACGGGACGGGGGGTCCGACGTGTCCCAAAACACGAGGCGTTCCGGCCGACCCCGCCGTAGGCTCTCGTCATGCAGGTGATCCAGTCCACGAAGCTCGCCAACGTCTGTTACGAAATCCGGGGTCCGGTGCTCGAAGAGGCGATGCGGCTTGAGGCCGCGGGTCATCGCATCCTCAAGCTCAACACGGGCAACCCGGCCGCCTTCGGCTTCGAGTGTCCGCCCGCCATCCTCGAGGACGTGCTCCGCAACCTCTCCGAGGCGCACGGCTACGGCGACGCGAAGGGGCTGCTCTCGGCCCGCCGGGCGGTGATGAGCCACTACGAGACCAAGGGCATCCCGCTCTCCGTCGAGGACATCTACCTCGGCAACGGCGTCTCCGAGCTGATCCAGATGGCGATGCAGGCGCTCCTCGACGACGGCGACGAGGTCCTCGTCCCGGCCCCGGACTATCCGCTGTGGACGGCCTCGGTCTCGCTGGCGGGCGGTACGGCCGTGCACTACCGCTGCGACGAGCAGGCGGACTGGATGCCGGACCTGGCGGACATCGAGCGGAAGATCACCGACCGCACCAAGGCGATCGTGATCATCAACCCGAACAACCCGACGGGCGCCGTCTACGACGACGAGATGCTGCGGGGTCTGACGGAGATCGCCCGCCGCCACGACCTGGTCGTCTGCTCGGACGAGATCTACGACAAGATCCTCTACGACGGCACCACGCACACCCCCACCGCCGCGATCGCCCCCGACCTCCTGTGCCTCACGTTCAACGGGATGAGCAAGAACTACCGGGTGGCGGGCTTCCGCTCCGGCTGGCTCGCGGTCTGCGGCCCGAAGCACCACGCGTCCTCGTACATCGAGGGGCTCACGATCCTCGCCAACATGCGCCTCTGCGCGAACATGCCGGCGCAGCACGCGGTGGCCGCCGCGCTCCAGGGCCGGCAGTCGATCGAGGACCTGGTGCTGCCGGGCGGGCGGCTCCTGGAGCAGCGGGACACGGCGTACGAGCTGCTGACGCAGATCCCGGGCGTGACGTGCGTGAAGCCGAAGGGCGCGCTGTACCTGTTCCCGCGCCTGGACCCGAACGTCTACAAGATCAAGGACGACCGGCAGATGGTCCTGGACCTGCTGCGGGCCGAGAAGATCATGGTCGTCCACGGGACGGGCTTCAACTGGCACGAGCCGGACCACTTCCGGATCGTCACGCTGCCCGCGGCGGCCGACCTGGCGGACGCGGTGACCCGGATCGGGCGGTTCCTGGACGGCTACAGCCAGCCGTAGCGACCACAACCCGGACAGCACTCAACTTTAGACCGAATCTAAGCTAGGATGGATCCCGAGCAATCAGGAGGCCATCCCATGTACGAACCGATCCGCACCAAGTCGGTCCACCGGATGGCCGACGACGACCGGACCGCGTATCCGCACCGCTCCCGCGAGGAGGAGCTGGACATCCAGCTCGCCGGACACCTCACCGCCCTGCTCGCCGTCACCGACGAGCTCGGCGACACGGAGGCCGGCGATCTCATCGCCCGGCAGGTGGCACGGCTGCGCGGCGCACCGCCCGCGCGGCACGCGGGACTGAGCGGCTCGCCCGCGCAGGACCTGCACCGCAGGGCGCACGCCCTCGCGGGCCGCGCGCTGGTCGTCGCCGCCTCCCGGGCCGACACGGCCGCCGCGATCCTCGCCGCCGGGCGCATGGACGCGCACACCGCGGCGCTGACCGGGGAGACCCTGGCCGCCGCCCCCTGACGGCCCCGGTCCGCGCGGCACGAACCGCGCGGACCGGGCGCCACCCAACCGGCCGGCCACCCGGCACCCTCGCCTCTCGCTCCTCGCCCCTCGCCCCTCGCCCCTCGCCCCTCGCCCCCGGGATACGGCAGCCCCCGCTCCGGTTCGGTACCGGGATCGGCACTTCACCTCCCGTACACCCAACTCCCCCTGGAATGTGGGTTTCCGCGAGCACTCTGCCCGCGTGAGACGCATCCTGGGAATCGTCCTGGCCGTCCTGCTCCTGGGCGGCGTGGCCGCCGTCCTCGTGGCGGGCGGCGACAAGGACAAGGGCACGGCAACGAAGACCGTGCGAGGAGTCATCGGGTCGGAGAAGGCGGAGTTCTTCGCCGACCCGCAGGTGGTGAAGGCCCTGGCCGACAAGGGCTTCACCGTGGCCACCGAGACCTCCGGGTCCTGGGACATGGAGGAACTGCCGCTCGAGGGTTACGACTTCGCCTTCCCTTCCTCCAAGGGACCCGCCGACGAGCTGCGCGCGAAGGCGGCGAAGAAGGCGAAGGACAAGGCGGCGACGGCCCCGCTCCGGCCGTTCTACTCGCCGCTGGTCGTCGTCGCGCACAGCGCCGCCGCCCGGGTCCTCGCCGACAACGGCCTGGCGACCCTCGGTCCGCGCGGCACGAGCGGCTCCCTGAGGATGGACGCCTACCTGGCCGCGGCCCGCGCCGACCGGACCTGGCAGCAGCTCAGGGGCTCGGCCGGCCACGCCGAACTGAGCGGCACCCTCTTCATCACCTCGACCGACCCGGTCGCCTCCAGCTCCGGCGCCCTCTACCTCGCCGCAGCGAGCTACGTCGCCGACGGCGGACGGGTCGCCGGCGACAAGGCCGCCGTCACCCGCACCGCGCCCCTGCTGCGGAAGCTGGTCCGGGTGCAGGGTGCCCAGCAGTCCGGCTCGGACGCCCCCTTCCGGGACTTCATCAGCGGCGTCGGCAACCCCCTCGTCCTCGTGTACGAGTCCCAGGTCGCCGCCCAGCTGCTCGCCGGCCACCCCATGGGCGACCTCGTCGTCCTCTACCCGGACACCACGGTCAACAGCGACCACACGCTCGTGCCGCTCACCGAGAACGGCCGGGCGCTCGGCGAACTCCTCTCCACCGACCCCGCGTTGCGCAAGCTCGCGGTCCGCCACGGCTTCCGGCCGCAGGGCGCGGCGAGCGAGTTCACCACCGCCACGAACGGCCACGCCGCCTACCTCAATCAGACACTGAGCGGAGTCCGCCAGGCGCCCGTGCCCACCAGCGCGGTGCTGCACGAGATGGCGCTGCGGGCCCGCGACCAGGGGGACGCCGCATGACCACGCCCGCCGATCCGAGAAGAACGATGGCCCTGACCCCGCCCGAGCAGGACGCCCCGCTCGTCCTCACACCGCCCGAGCCCGTCCCGGTCGTCCGCGCCGAGCAGGCCTCCGGCCTCGTACCGCTCGACGACTCCGTCCGCGCGGAGATGTCCCGCCGGGCCGTCGAGTACGTCGGCTCGCTGTCCGGACTCGACCCGCGCTCGCCCGAGTTCGCGAGCCGCATCGGGGAGATCGCGTCGCTCGGCGCGGGCGAGATGCGCTCCGCCGCCCAGCAGTCCAACCGGATGCTCGACCGCACGGTCCGCTCGCTGGGCCAGGGCGGCGGGGACGCGCAGGCCCGGGTGGGCGGCTCCCTCGTCGAACTCCGTCGCACGGTCGAGGACCTGGACCCCCGGGACACCCCGGGCAGGGGCGCCCGCCGCCTCCTCGCCAAGCTGCCCGGCGGCAACAGGTTCCGCGACCACGTCGCCAAGTACGCCTCGTCGCAGGCCACTCTGAACCGGATCGTCGGCTCGCTCCGCGGCGGCCAGGACGAACTGCGCCGCGACAACGCCGCGTTGCAGACCGAGCGGGGCAGGCTGTGGGAGACCATGGGCAAGCTCCAGGAGTACGCGGTGCTCACCGAGGCCCTCGACGGGGCCGTCGAGGAGCGCATCGCGCTCACCCCGGAGCCGGCCCAGGCGGACGCGCTCCGCGCCGACGTCCTCTTCCCCGTCCGGCAGAAGCACCAGGACCTGCTCACCCAACTCGCCGTCTGCGCGCAGGGATACCTGGCGATGGACGTGGTCCGCCGCAACAACGACGAGCTGATCAAGGGTGTGGACCGGGCGGCGACGACGACCCTGTCGGCCCTGCGGATCGCGGTGATGCTCGCCTCCGCGCTGGAGAGCCAGCGGAAGGTCGCCGAGCAGGTGAACGTGCTGCGCTCGACGACCGAGGACCTGATCCGCGGCAACGCCGAGATGCTGGCGACCCAGGCCGGCGAGATCCAGCGGATCGCCGCCGACCCCGCGGTGGGCGCGGAGACGCTCCGCACCGCCTTCCAGCAGATCTACCGGACGCTCGACGCCATCGACACCTACAAGGTCCAGGCCACCGAGTCCATGGCGGCGACCGTCGAGTCCCTGGCCGCCGAACTCCGGCAGGCGAGCGCGCACCTGGACCGCAGCCGCCGCACCGGCTCCCTCGAAGGCGGCCTCGGATGAACCACGCCTTCCCCCGCCACCCCGGCCCCGGCCCCGACCCACGCACCCACGCGGACGCCGCCGGCACCGCTCGCACCGCCCCGGGAGCGGCCCCCCGCACCGCCCGTCGAGACACCGCCCGTCGAGACACCGACCGCCGAGACACACCCCGTCGAGACACCGACCGCCGAGACACCCCCCGTCGAAACACCGCCCGCCGCGTCACCGCGCGCCTGCGCCGCACCGCCGCCGGTACCGTCGCCCGCATCGCGGGCGGCGGGGGCCGCTCCGGCGCCCCGCGTGCCGCCCGCGGCGTGGCCGCCGCCCTCGCGCTCGCGCTCCTGGCCACCGCCTGCTCCGGCGCCGGCGGGACCGACCGCCCCGACGAGCACGGCATGGAGTTCGTCCCGGGCACCCTGCGGGTCCTCGCCTCGTCCGAACTGGCCGACATGGAGCCGGTCCTGGACTCGGCCCGCCGGTCGACCGGCGTCACCGTCCGCCTCACCTACGCGGGCACGCTCGACGCCGTCGAGCGGATCGCGTCCGGCGAGGCCGACAAGGCGTACGACGCCGTCTGGCTCTCCTCCAACGACTACCTGCGGCTGCGCCCCGACACCGCGAAGAGGATCACCGGCGAGACGCCGATCATGACGTCCCCGGTGGCCCTCGGCGTACGGCCGGCCACCGTCGCCCGGCTCGGCTGGGACCCGGCGAAGGTGACCTGGTCGCAGCTGCACGAGGCGGTCGCCGCCGGCGAGCTGACGTACGGCATGACCGACCCGAAGCGCTCCAACTCCGGTTTCTCCGCGCTCGTCTCGGTCTCCTCGGGCCTCTCCGGCGCGCAGTCCGCGCTCACCCGGGCGGATGTCCGGCGGGCCACCCCCAAGCTCAAGGAGTTCTTCACCGGGCAGAAGCTGACCTCGGGCTCCTCCGGCTGGCTGGCCACCGCGTACGGCCGCCGCTCCGACGTCGACGCGCTCGTCAACTACGAGTCGGTGCTCCTGTCCTCGTTCCCGTCCGAGCGGCTGACCGTGATCCGGCCGGCCGACGGGGTCGTCACCGCGGACTACCCGTTCACGCTCCTCGCCTCGGCCCGCCCGGAGGCGAAGGACGCGGCGCGGCGCCTCACCGACTACCTCCGCACCCCGGCCGCGCAGGAGCGGATCACCGGGTCCACGCTGCGCCGCCCGGTGGTCGCCGGGGTCCGGCCGGCGGCGGCGCTCGGGCAGGACCAGCGGCGCGAGCTGCCGTTCCCCGGCAGCCGGGCCGTCGCCGACGGTCTGCTCGACGCCTACGACAACACCCTCCGCAGGCCCTCCCGGACGGTGTACGTGCTCGACACCTCGGGGTCCATGGGCGGCGACCGGCTGGACCGGCTGAAGTCCGCGCTCGCCGAGCTGACCGGCGACTTCCGGGACCGGGAGGAGGTGACGCTGATGCCGTTCGGCTCCGCCGTGAAGCAGGCCGAGGTCCGTACGCACACGGTCGACCCCGCCTCGCCGAAGGCCGCGCTCGACGCCCTCAGGTCCGACGCCGGAGGCCTCACGGCCTCCGGCGGCACCGCGATCTACTCCAGCCTCCAGGAGGCCTACCGCTTCCTCGGCAAGGCGCCCGGGGACACCTTCACCTCCGTCGTCCTGATGACGGACGGCGAGAACACCGACGGCGACCCGGCCTCCGCGTTCGACACCTTCTACCGCTCCCTCCCGGCCGAGCAGCAGCGCACCCCGGTCTTCCCGATCCTCTTCGGCGACTCCGACCGCGACGAACTCGACCACCTCGCGAACCTGACCGGCGGGCGGCTCTTCGACGCCACCAAGGGCTCGCTGGACGGCGCCTTCGAGGAGATCCGTGGCTACCAGTGACCGCCTCCTGCGGTACGCCGAGTCCCGCAAGAACCTGACGGGCTGCGCCTGCGGCCTGGCCGGCCTCGCCCTCGCCCTCACGGGCGCGGCGGGCCCGCTGTGGCCCGTCGTGGTCGCCGCCCTCTACACCGCGGGCGCCCTGATCGCCCCGCCCGAACGCCCCGGCACCCCGCACTTCCCCAGCGCGGACGAGCAGCTGGACGCCCTGCGGGAGGACTTCGCGACCCTGCGCGGCTATCTGGTCGAGGTGGAGCTGCCGCCGGCCGTACGCGAGCGGGTCGCCGAACTGGAGGCTCTCCTGGAGGCGTTGCTCGCGCCGGGCTGGGTGAGCGACCCGGAGCAGCTGCACGTGCTGGCCCGGGCGGTCCGCCAGGACGTCCCGGAGGCCGTCGACACCTTCGTGCGGACCCGGTGGTGGTCCCGCGTCGCGCCGGGTGGGGAGCCGCCGGAACGGCACCTGGAGCGCCAGCTGTCGGCGCTGCGCGACGAGGCGTCGGTGATCGCCGACGAGTTGCACGAGGCGGAGGCGCTGCGCCAGCAGGCGCACACGCGCTACCTGGAGGAGCGGGGGGCCTGATCCGGCGGCCACAAGATCGATTATGTTCCGAGCATGACATTCTCCCAGCGCCCCGCGTCCCGCCGCACCGTCCTCACGGCGCTCGCCGCGGCCGCCACCGCCGGCGCCCCGGTCCTCGGCCAGCTCGCCGCCGCGGCCCCGGCGTTCGCCGAGGACCTGGAGTACCCCTCGAACACCGCGCTGTACAAGGACCCGGCCCTGATCGAGGGCACCGCGTACGGCCGCCGCTTCAAGAGACACGAGAAGATCGACGCCGACCTGGGTGCCGGGGCCGCGTTCCCCCGCACGGCGGTCCTCGCCCTGCACGGCGGCGGCATCGAGATCGGCACGAGCGAACTCGCCCTGGGCATCGCCGGCTACGACCCGGGTGACATCACGCCGACCTCCGCCCCGATCCTGCCGACCACGCACGACTACTTCCTGTTCGAGGGCCTGCTCTCCTCGGGCAACAAGGCCCTGCACGTCACCTCGAAGAACTGCGACGACCACGTGGCGCTGTCGCTCGCCGCGAGCCACCTCAACGTGCTGTCGCTGCACGGCTGCCAGTACAACCAGCTGGGCATGCCGGAGCCGATGATCTGGCCGCCGAGCAGCGACCCCCGGCTCGCCGTCGTCGGCGGCCTCAACGCCGACTTCCGCGCGGCGCTGGTGTACGAGATCGACCGGGCCGGCTTCCCGGTGGTCGACGCCTTCGACCCCAGGTACGCCGTCCGTCTGGAGGACTTCAACGGCAGCCACGTCACCAACCCGTGCAACCTCACGATGCTCCGCAAGGGCGCCCAGATCGAGATGACGACGGAGCTGCGCCAGAGCCTCTTCGGCGACTACGGCTCCCGCTCGAAGCGCGCTTCGACCTGGAACCAGTCGAACGGGCGGTTCGAGGCGTTCCGTGACGCCTGCCGCCGCGCCATCGCCACCGTCGAGACCGGCCAGCCGATCCTGTAGCCGGACGTGCGCCGGCCCCCGGAGCCTGAGGGGGCTCCGGGGGCCGGTTGCGTCGTGATGGGCCGTCGTGACCCCACTGGTCAGGGCGGTGTTTCGGGGCAACCCACCACGAGTTCGGGAGGGGACTAGCCCAGGCGCTCCACGAGCGCGTTGTACTGGTCCCACAGCTCCTTCGGCGTGTGGTCGCCGAAGGTGTCGAGGTGGTCGGGGACGAGGGCGGCCTCTTCGCGCCACACGTCACGGTCGACCTTGAGGAGGAACGCCAGGTCCTCGGCCGGCAGGTCCAGGCCCTCGGTGTCGAGGGACTCCGGGGTCGGCAGGATGCCGATCGGGGTCTCGACGCCCTCGGCCTTGCCGTCGAGGCGCTCGACGATCCACTTCAGGACGCGGCTGTTCTCGCCGAAGCCGGGCCACACGAACTTGCCCGCGTCGTTCTTGCGGAACCAGTTCACGTAGTAGATCTTCGGCAGCTTCGCCTGGTCCGCGTCGGCGCCGACCTTGACCCAGTGGGCCATGTAGTCGCCCATGTTGTAGCCGCAGAACGGCAGCATGGCGAACGGGTCGCGGCGCAGCTCGCCGACCTTGCCCTCGGCGGCGGCGGTCTTCTCGGAGGCGACGTTCGCGCCGAGGAAGACGCCGTGGTTCCAGTCGAAGGACTCGGTGACCAGCGGGACGGCGGAGGCGCGGCGGCCGCCGAAGAGGATCGCCGAGATCGGCACGCCCTTCGGGTCCTCCCACTCCGGCGCGATGATCGGGCACTGCCCGGCCGGGACGGTGAAGCGGGCGTTCGGGTGGGCGGCCGGGGTCTCGGACTCCGGCGTCCAGTCGTTGCCCTTCCAGTCCGTGAGGTGCTTGGGCAGCTCTTCGGTCATGCCCTCCCACCACACGTCGCCGTCGTCCGTGAGGGCGACGTTGGTGAAGACGGAGTTGCCCCACATGGTCTTCATGGCGTTGGCGTTGGTGTGCTCGCCGGTGCCGGGCGCGACGCCGAAGAAGCCGGCCTCGGGGTTGATCGCGTAGAGGCGACCGTCCTCGCCGAAGCGCATCCAGGCGATGTCGTCGCCGATGGTCTCGACGGTCCAGCCGGAGATCGTGGGCTCCAGCATGGCCAGGTTGGTCTTGCCGCAGGCGGACGGGAACGCGGCGGCGACGTACTTGGCCTCGCCCTGCGGCGGGGTCAGCTTGAGGATCAGCATGTGCTCGGCGAGCCAGCCCTCGTCGCGCGCCATGACGGAGGCGATGCGGAGCGCGTAGCACTTCTTGCCGAGCAGGGCGTTGCCGCCGTAGCCGGAGCCGTACGACCAGATCTCGCGGGTCTCGGGGAAGTGCGAGATGTACTTGGTGGAGTTGCAGGGCCACGGCACGTCCTCCTGGCCCTCCTCCAGGGGGGCGCCGAGGGTGTGGACGGCCTTGACGAAGAAGCCGTCGGTGCCGAGCTCGTCGAGGACGGCCTGGCCCATGCGGGTCATGGTGCGCATGGAGACGGCGACGTACGCGGAGTCGGTGATCTCGACGCCGATGGCGGAGAGCGGGGAGCCGACCGGGCCCATGCAGAAGGGCACGACGTACATGGTGCGACCGCGCATGGAGCCGCGGAAGATGCCCTGGGAGCCCGCGAAGAGCTCCTTCATCTCGGCCGGGGCCTTCCAGTGGTTGGTCGGGCCCGCGTCCTCCTCCTTCTCGGAGCAGATGAAGGTCCGGTCCTCGACGCGCGCGACGTCGGTCGGGTCGGAGGCGGCGTAGTACGAGTTCGGGCGCTTGACCGGGTCGAGCTTCGTGAAGGTCCCCTTGGCGACGAGCTCCTCGCAGAGGCGCTCGTACTCGGCCTCGGACCCGTCGCACCAGACGATGTTGTCCGGCTGGGTGATCTCGGCGATCTCGTTCACCCAGGAGGCGAGCTCCTGGTGCTGGGTGGGGACGGTGGTGGGAGCCGCGTTGTCGCGCGCCACGATTGCTCCTTGTTGAGGGGTTTTTTCGATGTATGCCCCGTGGGGGCCGCGACCCGGATGCTTCGTAGCTGCTCATCCGGTGCCGACCGCACTCATTTGATCATCCGATGGATCCGCCCATATGTCCAGAGGGGTGCACATGTGAGCATCGCCACTCGTATCCGGGACCTACGGGGGCGTAGGTACGATTCCTTTCCATGACCGCAGCCACGCCGGAAGTGACCCCGATCGAGCGACCGCAGTCGCTCCCGACGAAGCCCCGGCTCAGAGGCTGGCTGCACGCGGGCATGTTCCCCGCCGTGATCGTCGCCGGCCTCGCCCTGGTGGCCCTGTCCGACTCGTCCCGCGCCCGCCTCGCCTGCGGGATCTACGTCCTCACCGCCTGCCTGCTCTTCGGCATCAGCGCGCTCTACCACCGGGGGAACTGGGGCCCGCGCGGCGAGGCCGTGCTCCGGCGCCTCGACCACGCCAACATCTTCCTGATCATCGCGGGCACCTACACCCCGCTCACCCTGCTGCTGCTCCCCGACTCCACGGCCAAGCCCCTCATGTGGGCGATCTGGGCGGCCGCCGGGGCCGGCATCGCCTTCCGGGTCTTCTGGGTCGGCGCGCCGCGCTGGCTGTACACGCCCTGCTACATCGCGATGGGCTGGGCCGCGGTCTTCTTCCTGCCCGACTTCATGCGCGCGGGCGGCATCGCCGTCCTCGTCCTCGTCGTCGTCGGCGGTCTGCTCTACAGCGCGGGCGGTGTCATCTACGGCATGAAGCGGCCGAACCCCTCGCCGCGCTGGTTCGGCTTCCACGAGGTCTTCCACTCGCTGACCCTCGCGGCCTTCGTCGTGCACTACGTCGGCATCTCCCTGGTCGCCTACCAGCACTCCTGACCGGTCCATCCCGACCGGTCTGACCTGCGACAATGACGCCCATGGCGGCCGAACGCACCTCTCCCCCCAGCCTGCGCGAGCGCAAGAAGGCGAAGACCCGAGCCGCGATCCGGAAGGCCACCTACCGGATCGCCTCCGAGGAGGGCTGGGACGCCACCACCCTCGACCGGATCGCCGAGGCGGCCGAGGTCTCCCCCTCCACCGTCGTGCGCTACTTCCCGGTCCGCGAGGACATCGTCCTCACCGACGAGAACGACGCCCTCATGGAGGCCGCGCTCCGCGCCCGCCCGGTCGGCGAGGAACCCCTCGAATCGCTCCGCGCCGTGGTCCTCGAAGCCGTCCGCACCGCCTTCGCCGAGGAGCCCGAGGCCGCCCGGCTGCGCGCCCGGCTGATGGTGGAGATCCCGTCCGTGCGCGCCCGGCTCACCGAGACCACCGCCGCGACCGGCCGCCGTCTCGCCCGCGCGATCGCCGAGCGGACCGGCCGGGCGGCCGACGACCTGGAGGTACGGATCTTCACGGCGGCGGCGCTCGGCGCCCTCCGCGAGGCCGCCGTCTACTGGGCCGAACGCGACCGCGCCGACGACCTGCCCGCCCTCCTGAACCGCACGGTCGACACCCTCAGGAGCGGCCTGTCGACGCCCCCAGGGCGCCCCTGACGATCCGTGCCGACTCCGGATTGTCCGCGCACCCCCACACGCCGTGCGGGCAGTAGTCGGTGACCGTCTGGTACACCGGCCGGTGCGCCGCGAACCAGTCCAGCATCCCCCGCACGTACACGGGATTGTCCCCGTTCCGGAAGAGCCCCCACTCCGGGTACGAGACCGGCTTCCCGTGCGCCGCCGCGAACCGCACGTGGTGCTCCAGCCCGTACTCCTCGGTCACCTGCTCCTCGAAGGAGAGCCCGGCCGGCTGGTCGTAGGCGTCCATGCCGATGACGTCGACGACGTCGTCCCCGGGGTAGCAGTCCGGCCACGCCACGGCGTCGAGGCCGCGGCTCGGGGTGAAGTCGAACCGGAACCGCTGCCCCGGCACCTCCCGCAGCACCCCCACCACCCGTCGCCAGTACGCCTTCCAGGCCGTCGGGTCCGGACCGCAGCGGTGGCTGTACGTGGTCCCGTTCATCTCCCAGCCCAGGACCAGGACCGCGTCCCCGAGGCCGTGCTCCACGAGCCGCTCCCCCAGCACCCGGAAGTGCCCGTCGAAGGCGCCCGCCTCGCCCTTGCGGAGCCCCGCCCGCACCTCGGCGTCCGTCAGCCCCTCCTCGCTGCGGTCGAGCAGCGGCACGTTCAGCACGAACAGGCGTCCGGGCCGCTCGGCCTTCCACCGCGCCCACGGCCCGAACAGCGCCGGATGCCCCTCGATGTTGGACCAGCGGTCGCCCGGCAGGTACGTGTGTCCCACGGTCAGGGAGTCGCCGCCGAGCCAGGCCTGCACCTGGGCGATCCGCCGCACGCCGAGCTCGTCCGAGCCGGTGAAGAACCCCGACGGCACCTCCGGCAGCGGCGCGGCCTCCGGTTCGGGCACGGCCCGGCCTCCGGTGTGGCGCTCGCCGGGCGCGATCCGCCCGGGCGCGAGCAGGAGCACGAGAACGGCCGCGAGCAGCACGGTCAGTGCGGCCCGCGGCCAGGTGAGGCGAGGGGTCACGTCAGCTCGTCCAGAAGTCCCACCACCGGGTCAGGATCAGCATCCCGATGATCCCGATGTGCAGGACGGGCAGGGCGAAGGCGAACTCGCCGAAGAAGGTCCGCAGCCCGGCCGGGGCGGGCAGGACGCCGTTGCGGACGTTCTGCGCGGTGACGTACCAGAACATGACGATGGTGGCGACCCACGCCAGGCAGCACCACAGGCAGAGCGCGTTGATCTCGTACAGCGACTGGTACATCAACCAGCCGCAGAAGCCCACCCCGAACAGCATCCCGGCGTTGAGGCCGAGCCACAGCCGGCCCCGGTAGCGGGCGCCCGCGAGCAGCCCCGCACCGACGGCGACGACGACGGCGTAGGTGACGAGTCCGAGCATCGGGTTCGGGAAGCCGAACACCCCCGCCTGCTCGCTCTTCATGACGCTGCCGCAGGAGACGACCGGGTTCAGGCTGCACCCTGGCTGGAAGCCGGGGTCCTCCAGGAGCTTGAACTTGTCGATCGTGATCACCCAGCCGGAGAGCACGCCCGCCGCCCCGGTGATCACCAGCATCCAGGCGAAGGCCCGGCTCGCGCCGTGCGTGACCCCCGCGGTCTCCCGCGCGGCCTCCTCCTGCCGCTGCCCCGGCACCCCGCCCCGTACGTTCACCGTCGCCATGGCGCGACCCCCTTCCCGCTCAGCCCTGGAGGCGGCGGACCGGCATCAGGACGTGGGCGCTGTCCGCGAGCATCTCCTCGTCCGAGACGAAGGCCCGCAGCCGCGCCTCGTCGACCGGCTGCCCCGGAACCGCCTCGGGCCAGGGCCGCACCGAGCAGATGAGGTAGACCTGTCCGCGCTCGCGGGCGGCCTCCTGCCACTCGTCCGGCACCGGGCACTGCACCTTGAGGAAGGGCAGGTTGAGGACGGCCGAGCCGCCCTCGACGAGCAGCGAGGCGTGGATCCCGGCGTCCTTCTCCAGATCGAAGAGCCGGTCGCCGACGGAGAGGCCCATCGACTCCAGGGCCGCTCGCATCGCCTGCTGACCGGCCTCCGGCCCGTCCCGGCCGTCGCCGAGCGAGTACGCCATGAGGAACGGCGTGCCGGCCGCGTCGGCGGAGGGCTCGCTGGACCACGGGATCACCGTGAGAGTTCCCAGCGGAGAGGCGCTGCGCGCCGAGGAAACGACGTTGGAAGTGGTCATGGATCCGGATGCTAATGCTCCAACCGTCCTTTTCCCGCGCCGTTTTCACTCGAACGGCCGACATTCACACTGCCGGCATTTCCGCCGCAACGAACGCGGGTTTTCATCGTTGTGCCCTGAGGGCATTAGCCGACCACCAGGAGATCACTCATGATCGTCCCGCGCCGCGTCGCATTGCGGTCCCTCTTCGCTCTGGCCGTCACCGCTTTCACGGGCGGTGCCCTCGGCCGCATCGCGACCCGCACGCCGTCGGGCGCTCCGCGCGACCCGCACGCCTTCGACGAGATGTACGCGGGCCGCCGCCTGCTCGGTTTCACCGGCCCGGACGGCGAACCGGTCGCCCTCGTCGACGGCCGACCGCTGCACCTGATGCGCTGCGCCGACGGCGGTTACGTCACCCCGATCGACCACTACGAGTCCTGCCCGACGCCGCTGGAGGCCACCCGCGCGGCCGTGGACGAGCTGGGCACGGCCCGGCTCTCCCGGTTCGCCGGCGCCCACGGCGTCCCCACCGACCCGACGGGAGGGAGCCCGCGTGGTGTACACGCGTAAGAACCAGCGCGACCTGACCGGCGCCGAGCGCCGGAAGTTCGTCGCCGCCGTCCTGGAGCTCAAGCGCACAGGCGCGTACGACGAGTTCGTCCGCACCCACATCGACTACTACTCGGCGGACGGGGAGGGCCGGCTGCGGATCGCCCACATGACGCCGAGCTTCCTGCCCTGGCACCGCAGGTTCCTGCTCGAGTTCGAGCGCGCCCTGCGCCGCGTCGACCCGACGGTCTCGGTGCCGTACTGGGACTGGACCCAGGACAACAGCCCGGCGTCCTCGATCTGGGGCGAGGACTTCATGGGCGGCAACGGCCGCCGCGCCGACCTCCAGGTGATGACCGGTCCCTTCGCCCACTCCGCGGGGCGGTGGAACATCACGTACGCGATGACCGAAACCCGGTTCCTGACCAGGGACTTCGGCCGTCCCCGCGACCCGATCGCGCTGCCGACGCGGGCCCAGCTGGACGAGGTGATGCGGGAGCGGGTGTACGACGTGGCGCCCTGGAACTCGACGAGTGCCTCCGGTTTCCGCAACCGCCTGGAGGGCTGGGCGCCGGGACGCGGCAACGAGCGGTTCCGGATCCACAACCGGGTGCACCGCTGGGTGGGCGGGCTGATGCTCGGCGGCGGCTCCGTGAACGACCCGGTGTTCTGGCTGCACCACTCCTTCGTCGACCTGGTCTGGTCGCGCTGGCAGCAGCGCAACCCCGGCGCGGCCTACCTGCCGGCGGAGCCTCCTCCGCTGGGCGACGCGCAGTACCGCAAGGTCGCCGCCCGCCACCAGCCGATGGCGCCCTGGGGCGTGACCCCGGCGGAGATGTTCGACCACAGCCGGATCTACCGCTACGCCTGAGCTCCGCACGCACGTGTCCCCCCGGCCCTGAGGGCCGGGGGGACACGGACGGAGCGAGGGGGATCAGCCGCCGTAGCCGCCGTCGCCGTTGTCGTGGCCGCCGTCGGCGTTGATGCAGGTGTTGCCGAACGCCGGGTTCAGCAGACCGATCACGTTGACGGTGTTGCCGCACAGGTTGACCGGGACGTGGACCGGGACCTGGACGACGTTGCCGGAGGCGACACCGGGCGAGTGGGCGGCGACGGCCTCGGCGCCCGAGTCGGCGACGGCCAGGCCGGCTCCGCTGAGGGCAACGGCACCCGTGCCGGCGAGAACAGCGGCAGCCTTCGCGATGCGAGACATCAAGAACTCCTTGGACGTGGAAAGCGACCGCAGGAATCACGGCCGTCATTCCCGTTCAACGCCCGTCTCCGGGCCGGGTCACGGCCATTGGGCCGAACGGGAGGAAGGAAAAGAGAAAGAATGACCCGCGGGCCGAGATTCCGTCCGCCGCCGGATACGACGGGACGGCCTCGGTCCGCGGGCCGCGGCCATGCGACAAGCCTCTCCTTGCAACGAGCGACGGCCCCTGGGGTGGCGGGGAAGAATCGTGTCTTCACCCGCCCGGGGGGGGCGGCTGCGTCAGTGCGCGGCCGGCGCGAGGCCCAACTGCGGGTCGAGGGCGCCGCTGAGCACCGGGGTGAGAACACCGAGCCGGGGCTTCGTCAGGTCCGGCAGGCCGTCGAGCCCGTTGCCGTGCGGGGCCTCCAGCGGGTTGCCGACGACGGCGCCCGGGGTGGCGGCCCTCATCTCCGAGTGCGGGCTGCTGAGCAGCGCCCGGCCGGGCTCGCTGCCCTTGAGGAGCTCCGGCAGCGGCGCGTCGACGACGGTGTCCGGCACGGTCCCGGTCAGCGGCACGCTGGGCAGCGCGAGGTCCGGCAACGCGCCGAGCCCCTTCTGGAACCCGGTCGGCGCCCCCGGCATCGGTACGGGAACGCCGGTCGCCACGGTCGGCGCGTCCATCGGCAGGACCGGCTCCAGTCCCTGGAGCGGGACGATCACCGGCGCCTCGACGGCGGCGGCGGGAGAGGCCAGGGCGGCGGAGGCGAGTGCGGTCATGAGGAGTCCCATGCCCGCGTGAGAGCGCAGAGTCATGTGAGGTGAACGAGCCCCTTGGCCGAAACGTGGCGGGACTAACCCATGTGCAGCAACGTGCGGGCCCTCACCGGTGAAGGTGAGGGCCCGCGTTGACGCGTACCGGCCGCTCGGGTCGCCGGCGCCGGGCGGCCGTCGGGTCGGCGGCGTCTGGCGACCGGGCGATCCGTCGGATCAGTGGCGCCGGGTGACCCGTCCGCCGCGGAGGTAGACGACGCTGCCGCCGATGATCAGCGCCGCGCTGATCGCGGCCGCGCCCATGAGCGCCGGGTCGCTGCCGGTGTCCGGGAGTTCGGGCTGGCCCGGCGGGGTCGACGGGCTCGACGGCTCGCAGCCGGGCTCCGGCTCCTCGCCGGGTGCGGGTTCCTCGCACTCACCGGGCTCGTCCGGGTTGGTGGGCGGGGTGGAGGAGGCAGGCGGGGTCGACGGCTCCTCACAACCCGGCTCCGGCTCCTCACCGGGCTTGGGCGCCTCACAGTCACCCGGCTCGTGCGGATGCGTCGGAGGCGGCGAGGACACCGGCGGGGTGGAGACCGGCGGGCTCGACGGCTCCTCACAACCGGGCTCCGGCTCCTGCCCCGGCTTGGGCGCCTCGCACTCACCGGGCTCATGCGGATGCGTCGGAGGCGGCGAGGACACCGGCGGGGTGGAGACCGGCGGGCTCGACGGCTCCTCACAACCGGGCTCCGGCTCCTGCCCCGGCTT
>NZ_JBWKCA010000001.1:0-36054 GCF_056436715.1 Streptomyces sp. NPDC043176 | reverse complement strand
TTGGGCGCCTCGCACTCACCGGGCTCATGCGGATGCGTCGGAGGCGGCGAGGACACCGGCGGGGTGGAGACCGGCGGGGTGGAGACCGGCGGCGAGGACACCGGCGGGCTCGACGGCTCCTCACAACCCGGCTCCGGCTCCTCCCCCGGCTTGGGCGCCTCACAGTCACCCGGCTCATGCGGATGCGTCGGAGGCGGCGAGGACACCGGCGGGGACGACGGGTGCGTGGGCGGGTTGGAGGGCTCGCCCGGTTCGTCGCCGTAGCCGCCGGGGTCCTCCGCGTGGGCGCAGAGGTCGCCGACGGCCGCCGCGGCGAAGCCGCCGAGTTCCATGCTCTTGCCGCAGACGTCAGCCGGCAGGAGGGCTTGGGCATGACCGGCGGTGGCGGGGCCCGACCCGTCGCCCGTGCCGGCGTGGGAGCCCGCGGCAAGGGCGAATCCGCCGCTCAGCGACAGGATGCCGGTCGCTGCCGCCGCGGTGAGTACTTTCCTGCTGATGATGGACCGCATACCGCTCTTCCTCTGGAGAAAGGGAGAGACCGGCGAGGATCCCCCCTCGCTCCGACCGGCCTGCTCCACGCCGACGTTCGCGTGGGATGGGCCAGACGGTATGGGGCGGCGCGGGGCGCACAGCGAGGGCCACACGGCAGCTGATCAGAAAATCATTCGATCAGCCGACCGTGGGGAACGGCGGCACGACGACCGCCATAAGTGCCCTTGAGGGCAGTGGGACTGATGTGGTGTCAGCCGCCGAGCGGGAGCCCACCGGGGACCGGGAGGCCGCCGAGGAGCGGGGCGCCCTTGGTGGTCTCGTTCAGCTGGGTGGCCGCGTCGGTGACGCTCTTGACCGGGGAGCCGTCCGTGGTGCTGCTGAGCATGTCCGTCTTCAGCCCATTGGCGGCGATCGCTTCGAGTCCACCGTTCAGGCTGGTGGGGGTCAGCGCCTCCGTGGCCATGGCGGGCGCGGCGGCACCCAGCGCCATCAGCGAACCGGCGACGACCGCGGCGACCTTGGTGGGCTTCATGAGATGAATCCTTCCGCTGTGCTTTCAAGTCACTTGCTGTACAGGGTTCTTGGCCGAATCCGGTACATCTTTCTGCTTCTGTAACGAGAAGTGCGCTCCCCGGAAACTCCGGGACGAAGGATTTCTCGACACTGCACCCGATCGATGCGGACCGGTGCTATTTGCCGATCGCGCTCGTCCGCGCCGGTCGGGCAGGCGTCGGACGCACACGCCTGTGCCGGTCCGGCGGAGGCCGGACCGGCACAGGACGCGGGGACGACTACCGCACCGGCAGCGGCGGCTTGACCGGGAGGTCGGGCGCGGCGACCGGGGGCTTCACCGGCGGGTCGACCGGCAGCTGAGGCGGGTCGACGGGCAGCTGAGGCGGGTCCACCGGCAGCTCCGGCACCCCCGCCGGGAGCGCCGGCAGGGCGGGCAGTCCGGCCAGGTCCGGCGCGGGCAGCCCGCTGCCGAGCACGGTGGCGACGGCCAGGTTGACCAGCGACGTCAGGGTCGCGGTGACCTGCGGGACGACACCGGCGGCATCACCGGAGGTGACGGCGGCGAGCAGCCCCGCGACCGCCTTCTCGACCGTGGCGAGGGCGTCGTCCACGACGTCCGCCGGTGCGGCCTTCGCGCCGGCGGCGACGGGCAGCGTCACGGGCGGCTTCACGGGCAGGCCCACGGGAGTCTCCACCGCGGGCGGCGTCACCGGCAGCTCGGGCGGGGTGGCGGGAAGCTCGGGCGGGGTGGCCGGGAGTTCCGGTGGGGTGACGGGGACGTCGGGTGCGGGCGTGTCCGGCAGCGGGGCCGGGGCGGCGCCCTTGGCCTGCTCGACGGCGGCCGCGATCTTCGTCTTGAGCGCTTCGGCGTCGGCCGCGGGGAGCCGGCCGGAGTCGGCCTTGAGCGCGGCGGTGACGAGTTCGGTCACGGGGGTCGTCACGGACCCGAGCTCTCCGAGCGCCTCGGCCTGGGTCAGCAGGGCGGCGGCTTCGGGGAGGGGTGCGCGGGCGGCCCGGTCGGCCGCGGTGGACGGATGGTGTTCGCCGGCGACGGCGGGTCCCGCCGCGCCGAGGGTGAGGACGGCGGATATCGCCAGGGCGGTGAGGCGGGGTGTAGCGAGGGGACGCATATGTGTTCCTTTTCCTTATGCGTCGGACAACTGCCCTCTCACGGTGCCTGCGGGTATAGCGCTCCGCAACCGCGGAACTACCGAGCGCCACGTCTCCCTTCGAGTGAATCCGGCCCGCCACCCTGCCCCCCGAAGGGGCGTACGCCGTTGCACCGAACGGCGCACGAGCATGCGGCCGAACGAGTACCGAACCAGTGGCGACAAGGAAAAAGCCGGTGCGCCCACCCCAGGGGATGGGCGCACCGGCTTCGGAAGGACCGATCAGGCGTGGCCGATCAGGCGTTGACGCAGGCGTTGCCGAAGGTCGGGTTCAGCGCGCCGATGACGCTGACGGTGTTGCCGCAGAGGTTGACCGGGATGTGCACCGGGACCTGGACGACGTTGCCGGAGCCGACACCGGGGGACTTCACGGCCGCACCCTCGGCGCCGGCGTCGGCAGCGGCGGCCCCGGCGGCACCGGCTACGGCGGCGGCGGCACCCACGGTCAGAACAACGGCCTTGGCGATACGGGACATGGAGAAGCTCTCCTCGATCGAAATTCAACTCGGACTGCGCGGACTGTTCGGCCCGGCTCCTTCAACAACGCCCCGGCTTTTCATCGGTTGCTCTCCCGAACGGGTGACGTTCAACCGATCTTTGGGCCATAGGAGGGCCATCCGGGGGACTGGGCGTGGAATGGCGCAACACGCACAACGAGGAACCTGCCACATGGATACGGGAGTTAGCGTTTCCGAGCATCTAATGCTTACTATCGCCCCGCGTCGGGGTTATAACGTTCCCGAGCGTTGCTTCCGGGCCGGCCGCGCGTTCACCCATTTCGTGCGGACGACATCTTCCTCCCGCCCGGCCATCTCGGGTCTTCCCTCTCTTCTCTCATCAAAGCGGAGAACCTGTATGCGGAATTCTGCGATTCCTGCCGTGCGTCGCAGCGCGCTGTGCGCCCTGTCGTGCGCGGCACTGACCGCCGCGCTGCCGGTCGCCTCCGCCGCCGCTCCCCAACCGCCCCGGGAGGCGGCCCGCGTCCCCTTCGCCGCGCGGTACGAGGCGGTGCAGCACGGCGGGGTCGTGCGCGCCGCCAACTCCTCGGCGAAGGGCGCGAAGGGCACCGAGTCGGTGAACGACGGCGCGACGATCGCGTACGTCGACGTGGACAGCGACCCCAACACGTACAACTCCAGCCGCGCCGAGCTCCGGGTGCCCTCGGGCGCGCGGGTCAGCTGGGCCCGTCTCTACTGGGGCGGCAACCTGCGGGTGGGCGAGCAGAAGCCGGCCGAGGACAACGGCCGGGTGCTGATCGCCGAGCCCGGCGGCTCGTACAAGGCGCTCCTCGCCGACTCGCTGATCGGTCACCGCACGGCGGACGGCGCCGACGCCTTCCAGGCCTCCGCCGACGTCACCGAGCTGGTCCGCTCGTCGCAGCCCGGCCAGTGGACGGTCGCCCAGGTCAACGTGGCCATGGGGCGTTCCGCGGTGGGCGGCTGGGGTGGCTGGACGCTCGTCGCCGCGTACGAGAAGTCGTCGGAACCGCTGCGTCGGATCGGCGTCTGGGACGGTTTCGAAACAGTCGGTCCGCGCGGCGGGGAACTCCGCGTCCCGGTCGACGGAAACCGTTTTCCCGAGGGGACGCGCGGGCAGCTCGGAGTGATCGCCTATGACGGTGACCGAGGCACTTCCGGGGATTACATCGCGGTGGATACGAGCCGCACGAAGAGCACCCTGCTCTCCGATTCCGCCAATTCCGCGGAAGACGTCATGAACTCCAGCATCACCGAATTCGGCGCCGGTCGTACAGTCCGCTTCCCCGATGGTACGAACACTCTGGGGTACGACTCCGACGTCTTCGATCTGCGGGATGCGCTGCGCGAGGGGGGCGACCGTGTCGAGGTCCGGTTCGGCAGCGAGAAGGACACCGTCTGGCTCGGTGCGCTCTTCCTCCAGGCGGACGTCCGGCGCTGACGTGCAGTCACCACTTGATACGGACCCCGCGTCCGTCACCGTCCTGCACGCGGTCCAGCCGGGTGACGGCGGGGTCGCACGGGTCGTCGTCGACCTGGTCCGCGCCCAGCGCGCCGCCGGCCTGCGGGTCGCGGTCGCCTGTCCGCCCGGCACCGCCCTCTCCGCGGCCGTCCGCGCCGAGGGCGCCGAGCCCCTCGACTGGCGGGCCGGGCGTGACCCCGGTCCCCAACTGGTCCGCGAGACCCGGGAACTGGCCCGGTTGATCCGCGCGGTCCGGCCCGGGATCGTCCACGCGCACAGTGCCAAGGCCGGGTTGTGCGCCCGACTCGCCCTGCGGGGACGGGTTCCGACGGTGTACCAGCCGCACGCCTGGTCGTTCGAGGCGGTCGAGGGGGCCACGGCCGCGCTCGCCCGCCGCTGGGAGCGGTTCGGCGCCCGCTGGGCGGACCGGATCGTCTGCGTCAGCGAGGCCGAGCGGCGTACCGGAGAGGCGGCCGGGGTCGTGGCGGACTGGTCGGTCGTCCACAACGGGGTGGACGTGGCCAGGTTCGCGACCGGGGGGCCGCCCGGCAACCCGTCCCCCACGGTCGTCTGCGTGGGCCGGCTCTGCCGCCAGAAGGGCCAGGACGTGCTGCTCGCCGCATGGCCCGCGGTCCTCGCGGAGGTGCCCACGGCCCGGCTCGTGCTGGTCGGCGACGGCCCGGACGGTGCGCGGCTGCGCGCCGCCGCCGGTTCCTCGGTGCGGTTCACCGGGGCCGTCGACGACACCGCCCCCTGGTACCGGGCGGCGGACGTGGTCGTCCTGCCGTCCCGCTGGGAGGGGATGGCGCTCGCCCCCCTGGAGGCCATGGCGAGCGGTCGGCCGGTCGTCGTCAGCGACGTGGACGGGGCCCGGGAGAGCCTCCCGCCCGCCCACGCACCCGAGTGCCTGGTTCCTCCCGAGGACCCGGCCGCGCTCGCCGCCGCTCTCGGCCGCCTTCTCGGCCGGCCGGAGTTGCGGCACCGCCTGGGCCGCGAGGCCCACGAGCACGTACTCAGCAGTTTCGATGTCCGGCGCACCGGCGCGGCCGTCGCGGACGTCTACCGCGAACTGGCCGGAGTGCGGGGAGCCGAGCACAGAGAGCCGATTGCGCAGTGACCACCGAAAGCACCAGCGTTCCCTCTTCGCCGGGCCCCTGGCCCACGGCGGGCCAGGCCTTCGGGCTCGCCTCCCTCGCGTCGCCGCGCCGCGGCACGCCCGACCGGCTCGCGCTGCCGCGCCACCGCCGGGTCCGGCCGCGCTCCGGCGTGGCACCGCTCGTGGCCGTCGACGGTCTGGCCGTCCTGGCCGCCACCTCCCTCCTGGGAGCGGCGCACCACGACGTCCGGCTGCTGCTGCCGGTCGCGGTGCTCGTCCTGGTCCTCGACGGCCGCGCGGGGCTCTACCGGCCGCCCGCGCACGCCCGGGCCCTGGACGAACTGCCCGCCCTCGCCTCCCGGGCCGGGGTCGTCTGGTGTCTGGCTGCCGCCGGCGTCGCCGCGTACTCCCCGGCACTGGCGATCGGGCCGCTGCGGCTGAGCGCCGCGTACGGCACGCACGTCGCCGTCGTGTGCCTGGTCCGGGCCCTGGTGCTGGCCCGGCGGCGCCGGATCGCGCGCGCCCATCCGCGGTCGGCGCTCGTCGTCGGCGGGACGGGGGCCGCGCGCCGGTTCGCCGCGTCGGTCGCCCAGCACCCCGAGTACGGGGTGCGGCCGGTCGGGATCGTCGGCGTACCGGAGCAGGGCGGTGCGCCCCGGGCGGCCGGGGAGGCCGGGCTTCCGGTGCTCACCACGACCGAGGAGATCCACCGGGCCGTCATCCAGAACGCCGTGTGCGACGCGGTGTTCCTGGACGACGACCCCGGCCTGATGACGCTCTTCCAGCACTACGGCTGCACCACCTGGCGGGTCGGCGGCCGGCATCAGGACGGGCCGATGGCCGCGCACGTGTGGGGGTACGCCTGGCACCGGGTCGCCGCGCCGGCCGAGCGGCGGCTGACCGCCAAGCGGGTCCTCGACATCGCGCTCGCCGCCCCGGCCCTCGCGCTCGCCCTGCCGGTGCTGCTGCTCTGCGCGCTCGCCGTACGCCTCTCGGACGGTCCCGGGGTGCTCTTCCGGCAGGAGCGGGTGGGGCAGCACGGCCGCCACTTCACCCTCCTGAAGTTCCGTACGCTGCGGCCCTCGGACGACACCGAGTCGGCGACCCGCTGGAACGTGGCGGGCGACCGGCGGATGAGCGCGGCCGGCGGATTCCTGCGCAAGAGCTCGCTCGACGAGCTGCCGCAGCTGTGGAACGTGCTGCGCGGCGACATGAGCCTGGTCGGGCCCCGGCCCGAACGCCCTTACTTCGTCGCCCAGTTCAGCAAGATCCACGTCGGGTACGCGGCGCGCCACCGGATGCCGGTGGGGCTGACCGGTCTGGCGCAGGTGCACGGTCTGCGGGGCGACACGTCGATCGAGGACCGCTGCCGCTTCGACAACCACTACATCGACCACTGGTCGCTCTGGCAGGACGTCTGCATCCTGCTGCGCACGGCGGCCGGGCTCGTCCGACCCACGGGGAGCTGAGGATGGCCACGGCCGTGACGACGGTGCCCGCGGTCCCCGCGGTGAGGGGGGCGGTGGACGTACGGGAGTGGGTGCACCGGGTCGGCGCGCTGTCCCCGGTGCTCGCCGTGATCGCGCTGCTGCTCGTCCCGGGCGGCGGCGGGGCGCAGGGCGGCACCGGCGGCACGGGGACGGTCGCGGACGCGGCCTCCGGGCTCCTCGTCGTGATCTGTCTCGTCCGGGTGCTGCGCGGCGGCGCCCGGCCGTTGACCCGGGCGGCGGCCGTGGTCCTCGGCCTGCCGGTGTTCGGGATCTGCCTGGCGGCGATCACCTCGAACGATCCGGTGGCGAGCCTGCCGGGCGTGGCCCGCTACGTGCAGGTCTTCGTGCTCGTGCCGGCGGCCGTGCTCCTGATGATCCGCGACCGGCGGGACTTCGCCGTGGTCGCCTGGGGGCTGGTCGCCTTCGCGCTGCTCCAGGGCGCGGTGGGGGTCGTGCAGTACCTGACGGGTACGGGTGCCTCGTACCAGGGCGAGGACGTCAGGGCCGTCGGCACCTTCGGGGCGACCGACGTGATGGGCATGGCGACGGTCGTGGCGTACGGGCTCGTGGTCGCCGCGGGGATCGCGCTCGGCAGCGCGCCGGGCCGGACGCGGACGGCGGCGCTGGTCTGCGCGGGCCTGCTCTTCGTGCCGCTGGTGCTGTCGTTCAGCCGCGGCGCGTGGATCGCGACCGTGCTCGCCTGCGGCATCCAGCTGCTGCTGTCGGGGCCGCGGCGGGCGGCCCGGGTGGTGCTCGCCGCGGGCGCGCTCGGCGTGGTCCTCGTCGGCGGTCTGGGGATCGGCTCGGCGATGGTGAAGGAGCGGGTCACCAGCATCACCCAGGTGGCGGCCGCGCCCGACCAGTCGGTCACCGACCGGTACACGATGTGGGCGGCGGCCGGGCGGATGTGGCGGGCGGAGCCGGTCACGGGCGTCGGCCTGAAGGGCTTCCCCGCGTACCGCGACTCGAACGCCTCCCTCGCGCTCTCCTCCGGCAGCGACACGGCCGGCGCGGGCGCCGCCTTCGCACGTCAGCCGCTGCTCTCCCCGCACAACATGTACCTCCTGGTGCTGAGCGAGCAGGGCCTGGTGGGACTCCTCGCGCTGGCCGGCAGCTGGGTGGCGCTGCTGGTGGGCGCGCTGCGCCGGTGGCGCCTGGGCGCGGACTGCGCGCTGGTCGCGGGCGGTCTGCTGGCCTGGCAGCTCATCGACTTCTTCTACGCGGACATCGGGGGCCCCTCGACCGTCCTGATGTCGGTCGTGCTGGGCCTCGCGGCCTGGTGGGCGCTGGCGGAGGTGAGGCGTGCGTGACCCGTGGGCGGGTGAACCGGAACCCACGGACACGCCGTGGCACGACGGACCGCGCCCCGCGCCCCGGCCTCCCTGCGGCGCACCGCTCACCGACCCCTGGCCCACCGCGCCTCCGGGGCCCACGGACTCCCCGTGGGCACCGGGGGCCGCGCTGCTGCCGGGGGCCACGGGCGCCGCGACCGGCGCGGTGACCGAGACCGTACGCGGTCTCCCGCAGGCCGCGCCGGTCCGTCCCACCGGGCGGCGGGCGCACGCCCGGAGGCGCGCGCCCCGCTCGGGCGGCGACCGGACGCAGGGGCGCGGGTTCCTGGCGAAGGCCGCGGCCGTGACCGCCGCGCTGACCGCGCTCGGTGCGCTCCTGGGGCTCGTACGGGACCAGATCCTGGCGGGGTACTTCGGGGCGGGCGCGGAGACCGACGCGTTCCTGGTGGCGTGGACGGTGCCCGAGTTCGCGTCGACGCTGCTGATCGAGGACGCGATGGCGCTGATCCTGGTGCCGGCCTTCTCCCGTGCGCTGGCGAGGCGTTCGGGGGGTTCGTCCGGCGACCCGGTGCGGGCCCTCGTGCGCGGCACGCTCCCCCGGCTCACCCTGGCCGTGGGGGGCGCCGCCGCGCTCCTCGTCGTCGCCGCGCCGCTGATCGTGTCGGCGCTCGCGCCGGGGCTGCCCGATCCGGGACTCGCGGTCGACTGCACGCGGCTCACCGGGACGTGCGTCCTGTCCTTCGCGCTGGTGGGGTACTGCTCGGCGGCGCTGCGCGCGCACGGCTGCTTCGTGCCGCCGGCCACCATCTACGTGGCGTACAACATCGGCATCATCGGGACGATCCTGCTGCTCCGCGAGCCGTGGGGGGTGCGTTCGGCCGCCGTCGGCGTCGCGGTGGGCGGTGTCCTGATGGTCCTCGTGCAGGCGCCGTCGCTGCTGCGCGAGCTGCGGACCCGGCCGGTGCCGGCGCGGGAGCCCGAGTCTCTCGGGGCCGGTGACGCGGGTGAGGGCCGGATCGTGCTGCTCGGGCTGATCGCGCCGGTCGTCGCGTTCTCGCTGTGCCGCCAGTCCCAGACCCTGATCGAGCGTTTCCTCGCGTCCCCGCTGCCCGCCGGCGCCATCTCGCACCTGAACTACGCGCAGAAGGTCGCCCAGATGCCGATGATCCTGTCCCTGATGCTGTGCACGGTCAGCTTCCCGGTGGTCGCCCGCGCGCTGGCGGCGGGCGACACCGAGGCGGCCCGGCGCCGGGTCGAGCGGGACCTGCTGCTCGCGGCCCTCGTGGTGCTCGTCGGCGCCTCGACCGTGATCGCCGCGGCCCCCAGGATCGTCGAACTGCTCTTCGAGCGCGGTGAGTTCAGTGCCGCCGACACCACCTCCACCGCCGCCGTCATGCGGGTCTACGCCCTTGGGCTGCTCGGCCAGACGATGGTCGGCGCCCTCGTCCGCTGCTACTTCTCCGCCGCCCGCCCGCTCTGGTACCCGGCCGTCGCCATGGCCGCCGGTCTCGCCACCACCGCCGCCGCGGGCGTCCCCGGCGCCCATTACTGGGGCGCGGTCGGCATCGCCGCCGCCAACGCCCTCGGGATCACCGTCACCGCCGTCCTGCTGCTGCGCGGCGCCCACCGGCAGGCCGTCCCGGTCCAGGTCGACCGGCTCGGCGAGGGCCTCCTCCGGCTCGCCACCGCGGGCGCGTGGGCCACCGGCGCCGGCTGGCTCTGCCAGCTCGCGATCGGCCCCGCCGCCCTCGCCGTCGCCGTCGCCTGCCTGGCCGTCGGCGGCGTGTTCCTGCTCTTCATCGCCTGCGCCGCCAAAGCGCCCGACATTCCGCCCCTGCCCCGCTCCGCCTCCCGGAGGACCCCCCATGCCCGCCGCCACCGCGCTGCGCCGTCTGCTGCCGAAGCCGCCCCTGTGGGTGAAACCGCCCCTGTGGGTGGCGATGTACCACTCGATCACGGACACCGGTGACGACCCGTACCGGGTGGCCGTCTCCCCCGTGCGCTTCGCCCGGCAGCTGCACTGGCTGGGCGACCGCGGACTGCGCGGGGTCTCGGTGCGGGAGCTGCTCGCCGCCACCGCGGCGGGGCGCGCCAAGGGCCTCGTCGGCCTCACTTTCGACGACGGCTACGCGGACTTCCTCGACTCGGCGCTTCCGCTGCTGCGCCGGCACGGGTTCACGGCGACGGTCTACGTCCTGCCGGGGCGGCTCGGCGGCGAGAACGCCTGGGACACCGGCGGGCCGCGCAAGCGCCTCCTGAACGAGGACGAGATCCTGCGGATCGCCGGGGCCGGCATGGAGATCGGCTCGCACGGCCTGACGCACGTCTCGCTCACCGAGGCCGACGACGCGGTGCTCGCCGCCGAGACCCGGCACAGCCGCGAGCTCCTGGAGGAGATGACCGGCGCACCGGTGGACGGCTTCTGCTACCCGTACGGGCAGGTCGACCCGCGTACGATCCACGCCGTACGCAAGGCCGGGTACCGCTACGCCTGCGCGATCGACCCGGGCCCGCACACCGGCGCGTACGCCCTGCCCCGCGTGCACATCGGCGAGGACGACACCTCCTGGCGGCTCACCGCCAAGCGCGTCCTGCACCCGCTGCGCCGCCGCCACCCCGCCGATCTGGTCCCCCACCGGCAGGACCCCGGCGCGGTGGGTGCGCGGTGAGGGTCCTGCACGTCATCACCGGACTCGGCATCGGCGGCGCCGAGCAGCAGTTGCGGCTGCTGCTCCGTCACCTCCCCGTGAGCAGCGGAGTGGTCACCCTCACCAACCCGGGCGCGGTCGCCGCGGGCATCGAGGCAGACGGCACCCCCGTCACCCACCTGGGCATGGCCGGGAACCGCGACCTCGGCGCGCTGCCCCGGCTCGTCCGCATCGTCCGCCAGGGCCGCTACGACCTCGTCCACACGCACCTCTACCGGGCGTGCGTGTACGGCAGGACGGCGGCCCGGCTGGCCGGGGTACGCCGGGTGATCGCCACCGAGCACTCGCTCGGCGAGACCCAGATCGAGGGGCGGCCGCTGTCCGCCGGCACCCGCGCCCTGTACCTCGCGTCCGAGCGGCTCGGCACCTCCACGGTCGCCGTCTCGCCCAGCGTGGCCCGCCGGCTCGCCGACTGGGGGGTGCCCCCGGCCCGCATCCGGGTCGTGCCCAACGGCATCGAGACGGACCGCTTCGCCTTCGACGCGGCCGGCCGCCGCCTCGCCCGGCGCGCCCTCGGCATCCCCGACGACGCCTACGTGGTGGGCGGGGTGGGGCGGCTGACGCCCGGGAAGCGGTTCGACCGGCTGGTCCGGGCGGTGGCGTCGGTACCGGAGGCCCGCCTGCTCCTCGTCGGCGAGGGCGGACACCGCGAGGAGCTGCTGCGGGTGGCCCGGGAGTGCGGGGCCGCCGGCCGCGTGCTGCTCGCCGGGGCCTGCGAGGACCCCCCGGCCGCCGACCCGGCCGGCCCGTCCCTGCCGCAGCTGCTCGCCGCGATGGACGTCTTCGTGTCCACCTCCCCCGACGAGGCCTTCGGCCTCGCCGTCGTCGAGGCGCTCGCCGCCGGCCTGCCCGTGCTGTACGTGGCCTGCCCCGCGATCGACGACCTGCCGCCGGACGCGGCACCCGGCGCGCGCAGGATCGGCGAGACCGTGCCCGAGCTGGTCTCCGCGCTGAGCGGGATCCGGGACGCCCGGCTCGTCCGGCTGCCCGCGCCGGCGGCCGCCCGCCACTACGACATCGCGCACAGCGCACGGCAGTTGATGTCCCTCTACGACCAGTCCGTCCACGGCACCCCGTCCCCCGCGAAGTGAGAGAACCCACGCCCATGAAGACCAACCCACCCCGCGCCCTCCTTCCCGCAGGCCTGCGGGCCCCCGGCCGCTGGGCCGTCCTGCCCGCCGCCGTCCTCGCCGGCGCCGCCCTCGGCGGCGGCTACGGGGCGCTGAAGACCCCGCAGTACGCGGCGACCAGTTACGTCATCGTCGTACCGGCCGAGAAGTCGGACCCGGCGGCGGCGCTCGGCTACGCCCAGGCGTACGGGCGGGTCGCCACCGACATCGCGGTGACCGGCGACGCACAGGTGTGGGCGGGGGTCACCGCCGACACCCTGCGCAGGAACGTGCAGGCGGCTACCTCCCCGGACGCCCCGATGATCTCGATCACGGCCCGCGCCGAACGGCCTTCGAAGGCCGTGTCCATGGCCGACGGCGTGGCCCGCGCACTCGTCCTGAACAGCACGCACGTCGCGGGCAGCACCGGCGTGAAGGTCGTCCAGTTCTCCCGCGCCACCAAGCCCGTCGCCCCGGTCTCGCCCTCCGCGCCGCTCTCCGCGCTGGTCGGCGGATGCGCGGGCGGGCTCCTCGGCGGCCTGGCCCTGCTGGTCCGCCCGAAGCGCGGTGGCGCGCGCGGCGAGGCCCGGCACTCCCGGCAGGCCGCGGTCCCGGCCTCCTCCGCCGCCGTGCCCGCCCCGGCGGTCGCCACGCACCAGCCGGAGGCGGTGTGACCCCGAGGACCCTGCGGATCGAGGTCTGCCGTGACGAGGAGGACTTCGGGCGCCTCGCGGCCGAGTGGACGGCGCTGTACGGACGCTGCTCCGCCGCGACCCCCTTCCAGTCCCACTCCTGGCTGCACTCCTGGTGGCTCTCGTACGGCCGGCCCGGTGCGCTGCGGGTGGTGCTCGTACGACGACAGGACGGCCGGCTCGTCGCCGCCGCGCCCCTGATGCGGGCCCGCGGACCGCTGCCGGTGCTCACCCAGCTCGGCGGCACCATCACCGACTTCACGGACGTCCTCCTCGACGACGACTGCCCCGAGGCCGTGCCCGCCCTGGCCCGGGGGCTGTCCCGGGCCGCACGCGGCGCGGTCGTCGACCTTCGGGAGGTACGGCCCGGGGCGGCCAGCGAGCGCGTCTTCGCCCACTGGCGCGGCCCGCGCCGACGGCTGCCCGACTCGCTGTGCCTGGAGCTGCCCGCCGTACCCATGGAGGGGCTGCTCGAACGGATCCCCTCCGGGAAGGCCCAGCGGGTCCGCGCGAAGCTGCGGAAGCTGGACGCGCTCGGCATCGACGCGCACATCGTCTCCGGGGAGGAGGTGCCGGCCGCCCTCGACCGGCTGCTCGCGCTGCACCGCCTCCAGTGGCAGGGCCGCGGCGTGACCGCCGAGCACACCAGCCGGCGGTTCGCCCAGCACCTCACCCGGGCCGTACGGCCGATGGTCGAGCGCGGCGACGCCATGGTCACCGAGTTCCGGCTCGCCGGTGACGTGGTCGCCGCCGACCTCACCCTCATGTCGCCGCGGCTCGCCGGCGGCTACCTGTACGGAGCCGACCCGGCCCTGCGGGCCCGCAAGGTCGACGTCGCCACCATGCTGCTGCGCCACGGGGCCCGCGAGACGAGTTCCGGCGGCCGCGCCACCCTCAGCATGCTGCGGGGCAGCGAGTCGTACAAACAGCACTGGCGCCCCGAACCCGTCCGCAACCGCCGCCTCCTCCTCGCAGGCCGCGGTACGGCCCCGCTGCTGTGGCTCCGTGCCGGCGCCGCCGACGCCCGCCGCTGGGCGGCCGACCAGGCCCGCCGGCGTCCCTGGGTCCGCCGCGCGGTCGACCGGCTCCCCGGCCGCGCGCCCTCCGGCGGCGGAGGATGAGCTCCGCCGCCGTGAGCGTCCGGCCGGTCAGAAGGGCCAGACTCCCGTCAGCGCGTCCTTCCAGTCGAGATCGACCTCGTCCTTCCACGAGTCCTTCGGCACGCACACGGGCCCACCGATCCAACTCTCGACCCACGAACCGAGATTCACGGTCCAGCAGCTGGGCTCGGGCTTCGGTTCCGGCTTGGGCTCGGGCTTCGGTTCCGGCTTCGGCTCGGGCTTCGGTTCCGGCTTGGGCTCGGGCTTGGGCTCAGGCTTGGGTTCCGGCTTGGGCTCGGGCTTCGGTTCCGGCTTCGGTTCCGGCTTGGGCTCGGGCTTCGGTTCCGGCTTGGGCTCGGGCTTCGGTTCCGGCTTCGGCTCGGGCTTCGGCTCGGGCTTCGGTTCCGGCTTCGGCTCGGGCTTCGGTTCCGGCTTCGGTTCCGGCTTCGGCTCGGGCTTCGGTTCCGGCTTCGGTTCCGGCTTCGGCTCGGGCTTCGGTTCCGGCTTCGGCTCAGGCTTCGGCTCAGGCTTCGGAATCGGGTCCGTGGGGTCCGTCGGGTCGACCGGGTCCGTGGGATCGGTCGGGTCCGTCGGGTCGACGGGGTCGGTCGGGTCGACGGGATCCGTCGGGTCGGTCGGGAGTTCCGGTTCGGCTCCGTAGAGCGCCTGACGGAAGACCAGGGACGACTGCGGATTGTCGTCGCACTGCCAGACGCCGTGCGGGCAGTAATCGGTGATCGTGTGGTACAGCGGCTTGTGCTGCTTCATCCATTCCAGCATGCGCCGCATGTACGTGGGATTGTCGCCGTTCCGGAAGAGCCCCCATTCGGGGTAGGAGATCTGCTTTCCGTGCTCGGCCGCGAAATCGACCTGCTTCTGGAGCCCGTACGGCTCGCTGACGTGCTGGTCGAAACTCATTCCGGGCGGCTGGTCGTACGAGTCCATGCCGATGATGTCGACGACGTCGTCACCCGGGTAGCACTCGGTCCACGGGACGGCGTCGCGGCCGCGGCTCGGGTTGAAGTCGAAGCGGAACTTCTGGCCCGGCACGGAGCGCATCGCGGCGACGATCCGGTTCCAGTACTTCTTCCACGCGGTGGGGTCGGGCGCGCACCGGTGGGTGTAGGTGGTGCCGTTCATCTCCCAGCCGAGGACGATGACGGTGTCGGTGGCGTCCAGTCCGACGAGGCGTTCGGCGAGGGTCCTGAAGTGGTGGTCGTAGTAGCCGGCGGCCCCGAGCTGGAGCTGGCGGCGGACCTCGTGGTCGGAGACGCCGGCCTCGTTCCGCTCCAGCATGGGCACGTTGAGGACGAAGAGGCGGTCGGGCCGGTCGTTGCGCCAGTCGGCCCAGGCGTCGAGGAAGCCCGGGGGGCCCTCGATGCTGCTCCACCGCTCGCCGGGCAGGTAGGTGTGGCCGACGCGGAGCTCGTGGCCGCCGAGCCAGCGCTCCAGCTGCCCGATGCGGGCGACCCCGAGCGCGCCCGAATCGAGGAAGGCCCCCATGGCACCGGCGAGGGTGGGTGTGGGGTCCTTCGCCGCGACGGGGTCGGCGGCGTGGGCGGGGGACGACAGGGCGACCGACCCCGTGGCCAGGAGACCGGCGGTGAACACCCCCAGCCACCTTCTCGATGTTCTTCGTCGCGCAGCTGCCATGGCCGCTCCTTAGCGTCGTTCGCTTTTTGATGATCCGTCAATCCGATGCTCTGAAAGTATTCCTAATGAGCCGACCGTGAACTCGGCTTCCCTCTGCTCAGTAGTCCATTAGAGGATTTCATCGCCCGGTTGGGGCACCCGAGTGGAAAGGCATGCCGTGCCGCACGGTCAGAGTTTCGACACCCGCGTCCCCGCCGTCCTGGTGCGGCTCGACCGGAATCCCTTTCACCACGGGACGCTCGGCGCCACGCGTTCGCTGGGAAGGGCGGGAATCCCGGTCCACGCCGTCATCGGGTCGGGTGCCGGTCCGGTCGCCCGCTCCCGCTACCTCCGCTCGGCCCGCACGCGCCCCGTCTCCGCCTCCGCCGCCGAGCTGGCCGCGGCGCTGACGGAGACGGCCGACGAGATCGCCGACAGCCCGTCACATCCGTTGCTGCCGGTGCCCCTCGACGACGTCAGCGCCCTGGCGCTGGCCCGGCACCGCGCCGAACTCTCCCCCCGGTTCCTGCTGCCCGAGCAGAGCGAGGAGCAGCTGCTGCGGGTCGCGGACAAGGCGGCGCTCGCCGAGACCTGCGCGACGCTCGGTCTGCCCCATCCGCGGACCGAGCTGCCCACCGGCGACGACGAGGCGGCCGCGATGGCGTGGGCGCTCGGTCTGCCGGTGGTCGCGAAGTGGAGCCGGCCGTGGCTGCTGCCGGCCGGGGCCGGGCTGCGCAGCACCACGATCGTGCGGTCGCTCGCGGAGGTACGGGAGCTGTACGCCCGGACCCCGGAGGCGGGCAGCCGCCTGCTGCTCCAGGAACTCCTCCCGGCGGGCCGGGACCTGGACTGGTTCTTCCACGGGTACGTGGACTCCCGGGGCGGCTGCGCGACCGGGGCGACCGGCCGCAAGGAGCGCTCCTGGCCGGACGGGGCGGGGCTCACCGCGGCGGGCCGCTGGACGGTGAACCCGGCCGTGGACCGGACAGCCCGCGAGCTGCTCGACGCGCTCGACTACCGGGGCGTGTGCGACCTGGACTTCCGTCTCGACCGGGCGACCGGCGCGTACCACCTGCTCGACTTCAACCCCCGGCCCGGCGCGCAGTTCCGGCTCTTCGCCGACGCCGCCGGCCTGGACGTGGTCCGGGCGCTGCACCTGGACCTCACCGGGCGTCCGGTGCCGCCGTACTCCCCCGCGTACGGCCGCCGGTTCCTGGTCGAGAACTACGCGGCGCTCTCGCTCCTGGCCTCGCCGCGCCGCCGGTACACGGCCGAGCCGGGGGCCGCGCGGCAGCGGACGGAGTTCGCCTGGTGCGCGGCCGACGACCCGGCGCCCGCGCTCGCCATGGGTCTCGCCTGGACCGCTCATCTGCTGCGCAGGGCGCTGACCGCGCTCCGCCGGATGCTCCGGGTGGGGCGGACACGCCCGCAGGGCGCCGTTCCGCCCCCCGCGGCCCGCAGCTCCTCCCACCAGCTCACCCCACGATGAAGGCGGAAGGCACGATGTCGAAGTCGTCGAAGCCGATGTACGACCTGGTGGTCGTCGGGGCCGGACCCTACGGTCTGTCCGTGGCCGCGCACGCGGCGGCCCGCGGACTGGACCTCCGGACTTTCGGCCGCTCGATGGAGTCCTGGCACGCCATGCCCCCGGGCATGTTCCTGAAGTCGGAGCCCTGGGCCTCCCACCTCTCCGACCCTCGGGACGCGTTCGGGCTCGACGCCTACGCCGCGGCCCGGGGCGTCCGCGCCACCCACGGGGTGCCGCTGCCGGTCGACTTCTTCGCCGCGTACGGCGACTGGTTCGCCCGGCAGGCCGTGCCGGCGCTCGACGAGCGCCTGATCGCCTCCGTGGCGCCCGCCGCCGGGGGGTTCGAGCTGCGGACGGAGGACGGCGAGCCGCTCCGTGCCCGGGCGGTGGCCCTCGCCGTCGGCGTCCTGCCGTTCACGGAGATCCCCGGGCCGCTGCGCGGACTCCCCCGGCGGTACGTCACCCACTCCAGCCACCACGGCGAGCTCGACGGCTTCGCCGGCCGGGACGTCACGGTCGTCGGCGCGGGCCAGGCGGCCCTGGAGACCGCCGCGCTGCTCACCGAGGGGGGCGCCGCCACCGTCCGGATCGTCGCCCGCGCGGACCGGCTGAACTGGAACACCCCGCCCCCGGCCCTCGACCGCGGCCTGTGGCCGTCGCTCCGCGCCCCGCACACCGGACTCGGCTGCGGCTGGAGGAACAAGCTGTACGCGGACACCCCGGGCGTCTTCCGGCGCCTGCCGGCGGCCACCCGTGAGCGGATCTTCGACTCGGCGCTCGGCCCGGCGGGCGCCTGGTGGCTCCGCGAGCGGTTCGCGGCGATCGGGGACGTACGCCTCGGGCAGCGGATCACCTCGGCGGCGGTGACCGGGGACGAGCGGCTGCGGATCGACGTCGCCGGGCCCGGGGGGACGACGGTCCTGGAGACCGACCACGTCGTCGCGGCCACCGGTTTCACCCCGAGCCTGGACCGGGCCGGCGTGCTCTCCCCCGCGTTGCGCGGCGCCCTGCGCACGGTCGGCGCGGGCGGTGCGCCGGAGGTGGGCGCCCTCTTCGAGTCCTCGTGGCCCGGCCTGTTCCTCGCCGGGCTGCTCACCGCCCCTTCGTACGGCCCGTCGATGCGGTTCGTCTTCGGCGCCCGGTACACGGCGGGGCGCCTGGTGAGGGGCGTGCGGCAGCGGCTGCGGACGGGCGGGGCGGTGGGCCGGCCGCGTACGGGCGGGAAGGCACCGGTCACGGCATGACCGAGGGCCGGCCCCGGGGAGCGGATGCTCTCCGGGGCCGGCCCCGTGCCTGCGTGGTGCCGTGGATCAGGCGTTGACGCAGACGTTGCCGGCGGCCGGGTTCAGGGCGCCGATGACGTTCACGCTGTTGCCGCAGACGTTGATCGGCACGTGGATCGGGATCTGCACGACGTTGCCGGACAGGACGCCGGGCGAACCGATGGCCACACCCTCCGCCTCCGCGTCCGCGAAGGCCGGCGACGCCGCACCCATGGCCATGATGATTCCGGCGATGACGGCCGCAGCCTTCTTACAGTTCATTTCGTCTGGATCCTTTCCTCGGCGGAATACATTTCCGCAGCACACAAGACAACGAACACGCCTCGAAAAGGAAACCGAAACGTCGGGGGGCTTCCCTCTTTCACCCCATTGCCCGCACGGAAACAGGGCCGGAGGGGAACGTCACCGTTCCCTCCGGCCCTGTTCCGCGCGACGCGGATCAGCCGTTGTAGGCACCGTTGCCGGAGAGCACCGGGATGTCCTCGACGATGTGCGACAGCGGCTCGTCACCCTTGGCCTGGGTGGAGTTCTCGGTGCACTGCTGGTTCTGCGGGGAGGACAGGACGTTGATGTCCTGGACGGCGACCGGGACGAGGACGCCGACGACCGAGCCGACGTTGCCCTTGACCGGGACACCGAGGCAGAGCTTGTTCAGCGAGCCCTGGACGGCCGAGAACTGCGGGCTCATGTCACCGGTGGTCTTCGAGTTGCCGAAGGACTGGTGCGCGCCGTTGCCCGAGAGCGAGGTCGTGCCGCCGTCGTCGGCGATGGCGAGCGCCGGGGAGGCCGCCGCAGCAGAAGCGCCGACAACAGAGGCCGTAACAGCCGCAGCCGCCATAATCTTCTTGATCACGGTGATTCCGTTCCTGTTCCCACCAATCGACCTGATTGATGCGACGGGATCAACTGCGGGCGGTGGCTTTGGTTCCGGCGCTTCACCCGTTCGACTGGGTCCGCGTTTCGCGCTGCCGAGTGCGCTCCCCCAAGGGGGTGACACTGCGGAACCCTTGCGTCCGGGGGTAGTTGATCAGGCAGCTCCCTGCACGGAGCCGGTTTCTAGAAGGGAACTCCCGTGATCAAGAAGGTTATGGCCACCGCGGCCGCGGCCGTCTCCATCGTCGGCGCCACCGCCGCCGTGGCCTCCCCCGCGCTCGCCATCGGCAACGACGGCGGCACCACGTCGCTCTCGGGCAACGGCGCGCACCAGGAGTACGGCAACTCCGCCACCTACGGCAACATGAGCCCGCAGTTCGCGCTCGTCCAGGGCTCCCTGAACAAGCCGTGCGTGGGCCTGCCGGCCAAGGTCAACGCCGGTTCGCTGATCGGTGCCATCCCGATCGCGGTCCAGGACATCAACGTCCTGTCCTCCCCGCAGAACCAGCAGTGCACCGAGAACTCCACCCAGGCCAAGGGTGACGAGGCGCTCTCGCACATCCTGGACGACATCCCGGTCCTGTCGGGCAACGGCGTCGGCAACCACTGACGTTCCGCCTCCGCGCGTCGACGTTCACACGTCAGGGGCCGCCCTCCGGGGCGGCCCCTTTCGCGCTGCTACCAGGTCGGCCACACCGGTGCGGCCATCAGCCGCTCCCACTCGCGGTCCGGCATCCCCGGGACCGTGCGCCCCGCCTGCACCCACTGGGTCACCAGCGCGGAATACAGCGGGAATGGCGTGTGGTCGGGAGGGGGTGGTTCACTCACATATCGGCTCTTCGGAATGAAGGCCATCCGTTCCCATTTTCCGGGATCCGGCGCCATCTTCGCTCCTTCCGCTGCGATTCCCGCATCATTACACAGGCGCCGCAGGAGAGTGATTCGTCCTGTCCATGTCGCGTCGCGTACCTGTGTGCGAGCGGGGTCGAAATAGCGTGCGGGTCATGAAATTCCCGCGTCCCCGGCGGCTGCGCCGCGCGCTGCTCGCCTCGGCGGCCTTCACCGCTCTCGCCGCCCTCGCCCCCGGCGCCCTCGCCGTCGCGCCGTCCGGCCTCCCCTCCCCCGAGCAGGGACTCAACCTGCTGGTGGTCGGCACCGACAGCCGCAAGGGCGTCACCGACGAGGAGAAGGAGCGCTTCCGCCTCGGCGGAGAGGAGTGCGACTGCACCGACGTGATCATGCTGGTGCACGTCTCGGCGGAGAACGACCGGATCAGCGTCGTGAGCCTGCCGCGCGACTCGCTCACCTCCTTCCCCGACCAGCACCGCGACCGGCGCACCGGGAAGGTGCACGCCGCACACCCCGCGAAGATCAACAGCGCCTGGGCGGAGGGCGGTCCGCCCTTCACGGTGGAGATCGTCGAGTCGATGACCGGGCTCCCCGTCCACCGCTACCTGGAGATCGACTTCCGCCGCTTCATGGACACCGTCGACCGGCTCGACGGCGGGGTGCCCGTCTGTACGGCGGAGCCGCTCAAGGACCCGGTCACCGGCATCGACCTCCAGCCGGGGACCAAGCGGGTCGCCGGCGGCGAGGCGCTCCAGTACGTGCGGTCGCGGCGGGCCGACGGCCAGATGGACTTCGGCCGGATCCAGAAGCAGCAGAAGTTCGTGGTGAACACGTTCGAACGGCTCCGCGAGGGGGTCCTGGAGGACCCGGAGGCGCTGCGCGACTTCGCGGCGACGCTGCGCGGGACGGGCGCCGTCGAGCGGGGCATCTCGACGGCGGAGCTGCTGACGCTCGCCGCCCGGCTGAAGGACCTGCCCCCGGACCGTACCGAGTTCTCGACCGTGCCCGTCCGCGGTTTCAACCCGAACATCGCGGGCGTCGGGTCGACGCTCGCGTGGGACGAGGAGGGGGCCGCCGAGGTCTTCGGGCGGCTGCGCGAGGACCGGCCGCTGCCGGAGGCCGGGGCGGTGGCGCCGAGCCAGATCGCGGTGGGCACGTACCGCCCCACGCCGGGGTCCTCGCTCATCTGCCCGTAGTCCGTCCGGTGGACTTCCCGGAACCTCCGGGCTTCTGACCAGTTGATCAGCGCGGCTCGGTACTCAGCGAGCCAGGATCCGAAAGGCTCGAACAATGAAGAAGCTTCTGGCGACGGCCGCTGTGGCCGCATCCGTTCTCGGCGCGACGGCGGCGGGTGCCGGTCAGGCGCTGGCGATCGCCGACGACGGCGGCACCACCTCGCTGTCGGGCAACGGTGCCCACCAGGAGTTCGGCAACTCCAGCACCCACGGCGACATGAGCCCGCAGTTCGCGCTCGTCCAGGGCTCCCTGAACAAGCCGTGCGTGGGCCTGCCGGCCAAGGTCAACGCCGGTTCGCTGATCGGCCTGATCCCGATCGCGGTCCAGGACGTCAACGTCCTGTCCTCCCCGCAGAACCAGCAGTGCACCGAGAACTCCACCCAGGCCAAGGGTGACGAGCCGCTGTCGCACATCCTCAGCGACATCCCCGTGCTGTCCGGCAACGGCGCCGGCAACAGCTGAACGACGCCGCTCGGCAACGGCGCGGCCCCGTCACCCCTCCTCGGAGGAGCGACGGGGCCGTCCCCGTTCCGCGCCGCGGTCAGAGCGCGCGGCGCAGCTCGGCCGGGTCGGTGACCGGGGCCTCGCAGGTGAAGTGACGGCAGACGTACGCGGCCGGTCGTCCGGCCACCAGCGGGCGGTCCTTCAGGAGCGGGAACTCCTCGCCGTCGGGGGTCCCGGCGGCGACCACCGCGCCGGGGGCGGTGGCCAGCAGCGCGGTACGGCGCAGCTCCTGGAAGGCCTCGTCTCCGGGGGCGCCCACGACGGCGATCTCCCGGGGCCCGTCGAGGAGGGCCTCGGCGACGGCGAGGCCCCAGCCGATGAAGCGGGGCGCGCGGGGGCCGAGGGCCTTGACGACGCCGAGCGCCCCCTCGGCGGCGGCGCGGTGGGCCTCGGAGCCGGTATGCGCGGCGTAGGAGAGGAGCGCCCCGGCGGCGGCGGTCCAGCCCGAGGGCGCGGCGTTGTCGGTGGGGTCCTGGGGACGCCGGATGAGGGCCTCGGCGTCGTGGGCCGTGTCGTAGAGCGCGCCGCCCTCGGCGACGAAACGGTCGAGGACGTTGTCCAGGAGGAAGCCGGCGAACTCCAGCCAGGCGCCTTCGCCGGTGACGGCGGCGAGGGCGAGGAACCCCTCGGCCACGTCGGCGTAGTCCTCCAGGACTCCGGCGTTGGTGCCGGCCCGGCCGTCCTTGGAGGTGCGGGTGAGCCGGGCCTGCTCGTCCATGTGGACGCGGACGAGCAGGTCGGCGGCCTCGGTGGCGCGCTCGACCAGGTCGGGGCGGCCGAAGAGGGCGCCGGTCTCGGCGAGGGCGGCGATCGCGAGCCCGTTCCAGGCGGCGACGACCTTGTCGTCGCGGCCTGGGCGGGCCCGCTCCTCGCGGGCGGCGAGGAGCCGGGCCGCGATCGACGCGATCCGCTCGGCGTCGGACGGGCCCGCGCCCTGCGGGAGCTGGAGGACGGAGCTGCCGTGCTCGAAGGTGCCGTCCTCGGTGACGCCGTAGTGGGCGGCGGCGAGGGCGGCGTCCTCCGCCCCGAGGACCTCGGCGAGCTGCCCCGGGGTCCACGCGTAGAAGGCGCCCTCGACGTGCTTGCCGGTGCCGTCGTCGCTGTCGGCGTCGAGGGCCGAGGCGAAGCCGCCCTCGGGGGTGCGGAGCTCGCGGACGAGGAAGTCGGCGGTCTCCAGGGCGACCCGGCGGGCCAGGTCGCTGCCGGTGGTCTTCCACAGGTGGGCGTAGACCCGGCAGAGCAGGGCGTTGTCGTACAGCATCTTCTCGAAGTGGGGGACGACCCAGGCGCGGTCGACGGCGTAGCGGGCGAAGCCGCCGCCGAGCTGGTCGTAGATGCCGCCGCGGGCCATCGCCTCGCAGGTGTCGGCCGCCATCTGGAGGGCGCCCTCGGAGCCCGTACGGGCGTGGTGGCGGAGCAGGAACTCCAGGGCCATCGACGGCGGGAACTTGGGGGCGCCGCCGAAGCCGCCACGGGTCGCGTCGTACTCGCGGGTGAGGCCGAGCAGGGCCTGCGCGAGCTCCTCCTCGCCGGGGACGCCGTCGCCGCCGTAGGCCAGGGAGCGGCCCGCGAGGTCCTTCACGATCCGGTCGGCGACCTCGCCGACCTCCTCGCGGCGGCCGGTCCAGGCGTCGCGGACGCCCTCCAGGACCTCCGGGAACGAGGGCATACCGTGGCGGGGCTCGGGCGGGAAGTACGTACCGAAGTAGAACGGGGCGGCGTCCGGGGTGAGGAACACGGTCATCGGCCAGCCGCCCTGGCCGGTGGCCGCCTGGACCGCCTCCATGTAGACGGCGTCGACGTCGGGGCGCTCCTCGCGGTCGACCTTGACGGCGACGAAGTGCTCGTTGACCAGGGCGGCGGTGGCGTCGTCCTCGAAGGACTCGTGCGCCATGACGTGGCACCAGTGGCAGGAGCTGTACCCGACGCTCAGCAGCACCGGGACGTCGCGGCGTCGGGCCTCCTCGAAGGCCTCGGCCGACCACGGCCACCAGTCGACCGGGTTGTCGGCGTGCTGCAGGAGGTACGGGGACGTCTCATGGGCCAGTCGGTTCGGCATACCGCCCATCCTGCCGCAGCCGCCCCCCGCCGACACGGAGGTGCGGCGGAGGTGCGGCGGGTGCGGGCCCGCGTGGGGGCCCGCACGGGGCGCGCGGGTGCTACTTGGGGGCGGGGGCCTCGGACGGGGTGGCCGGGGCGGCCGCCGGGTCGGGGGCCTCTTCGAAGGAGACCTTGCCCATGTGGCGGTTCATGGACTTCATCAGGGCCCAGACCGCGAGGGCCAGGGCCGCGAAGACGACGAAGCCGAGGACGCCGGGGGTCACCTTGTTCTTGTCCAGCTCTTCGGCGGCGAAGGGGACAAGCTGGGTCAGTGCCAGGTGTGCGCTCATGTCAGGCATTGTCGCGGATGCCCGCGAAGAGATCTTGCTCGGGGAGGGAGGTCGGGACCAGCGCCTTGCTGAGCTCGTACTCCTCCGTCGGCCAGACCTCCTTCTGGATGTCCATCGGGACCCGGAACCAGCCGCCGTCGGGGTCGATCTGGGTGCGGTGGGCGATGAGGGCCTTGTCGCGGGTCTCGAAGAAGTCGGCGCAGGGCACGAACGTGGTCAGCGTCCGGGGCTTGCGCTCGAACTCCTTCCAGCGCTCCAGCCACTCTCCGTAGGGGGACTCCAGGCCGCGGGCGACGAGCGCCTCGTGGAGGGCGGTGGTGCGGGGGAGGTTGAAGCCCTGGTTGTAGTAGAGCTTCAGCGGCTGCCAGACCGGGCCGAACTCGGCCTCCGGGTACTTCTCGGCGTCGGCCGCGCCGTCGAAGGCCACCATCGTGATCTTGTGGGTCATGATGTGGTCGGGGTGCGGGTAGCCGCCGTTCTCGTCGTAGGTCGTGACGACCTGCGGCCGGAAGGAGCGGATCTTGCGGACCAGCGCGCCGGCGGCCGTGTCCACCTCCTCCAGGGCGAAGCAGCCCTCCGGCAGCGGGGGCAGCGGGTCGCCCTCGGGCAGGCCGGAGTCGACGAAGCCCAGCCACTCCTGGGAGACGCCGAGGATCTCGCGGGCCTCGTCCATCTCCTTGCGGCGGACCTCGTGGATGTTCTCCTCGATGTAGGGGTCGCCCTGAAGCTGGGGATTCAGGACCGAGCCGCGCTCGCCGCCCGTGCACGTCACGACAAGGACGTCCACCCCCTCGGACACGTACTTGGCCATCGTCGCCGCACCCTTGCTCGACTCGTCGTCGGGGTGGGCGTGAACGGCCATCAGTCGCAGCTGCTCAGTCAAGACTCGATCCTCAGTGAATTGGACGTGAAGCCAGGTCTCTATAGTGACGGAATCGGGGGAACGAAAATTCCGCCACCCCCGGCTTCGAGAGGATCGATCATGAGCGCGGTGCGAGAGCAGCTGCCCGAGGGGCGCTACGGGCGCTCAGCGGACGAGCGGGCCGACCGCAAGCTCAGGATCACCGGTGCCGTGCTCGGCGTCCTCTTCCTCGGTCTGATGGGCTGGTTCGGCTGGCACTACGTCGTCGACAGCAGGATCAGCGCCGAGATGATCAAGTTCGACGTGGTGAGCGACACCGAGGTCCAGGTCCACCTGGAGATCCGCAAGGACGAGGGCGTCAAGGGCGTCTGCACGCTGCGCTCCCGCTCCGAGGACGGCGCCGAGGTGGCCCGCAAGGACGTGCGGGTCGACGACCCCGCCGGCCGGGTCGACCACGTGTACTCGCTGCGCACCACCGCCCGCGCGACCAGTGCCGAGCTCCTGGGGTGTACGGCGCCGTAGCGGTGGGTAGGGACCGGGTGACGAGTCCTGGCGGGTCGCCGCGGTGACCTGGGACGACGCCATCCTGATGGTTTATGTCCTCCCGCTTTTCGCCACTCATTGTTAGGCTCGTGGTTTCGCCCACCCGGGACGCCATGCATTCCCGTGTAGGGCGATGCTTTGTATTCCCAGTACCTACGAGGAGCACCTGTGACCCAGACCAGCGACAACGTCACCTGGCTCACCCAGGAGGCGTACAACAAGCTCAAGGACGAGCTTGAGTACCTGTCTGGTCCCGCGCGTACCGAGATCGCGACGAAGATCGCCGCGGCTCGTGAAGAGGGCGACCTGCGCGAGAACGGCGGGTACCACGCGGCCAAGGAGGAGCAGGGCAAGCAGGAGCTCCGGGTCCGCCAGCTCACCCAGCTGCTCCAGCACGCCAAGGTCGGCGAGGCGCCGGCGGACGACGGCGTCGTCGAGCCCGGCATGGTCGTCACGATCGCCTTCGACGGCGACGAGGACGACACGATGACCTTCCTGCTCGCCTCCCGCGAGTACGCGAGCGGTGACATCGAGACCTACTCGCCGCAGTCGCCGCTCGGCGTCGGCGTCAACGGCAAGAAGGCCGGCGACGACGCGGAGTACGAGCTGCCGAACGGCAAGAAGGCCACGGTGAAGATCCTCAGCGCCACGCCGTACTCCGGCTGATCCGCCTGATCCGCACTTCTTTCGCCGAAGGGCCGGCCCCCTCCCGGGGACCGGCCCTTCGTCTTGCGTGTACGTGTCATGATGCGGGACTGACGTGGCGTCACACACGTCACGTCAACACACGTCGGCAGGGGGATAGACGAGGTGCTCGGACCGCTGCGCGAGGGCGCGCCACGGCAGATCGGACCGTACGAGGTGCTCGCCCGGCTCGGCGCCGGCGGCATGGGCGAGGTGTTCCTCGGCCGCGCCGCCGGGTCGTCCGGGCCCGCGGCCGGGGTGTTCGTGGCGGTGAAGACCGTGCGGCGGGACGTGGCGGGGGACGCGGCGTTCCGGGACCGGTTCCGGCGTGAGATCAGGGTGGCGGGACTGGTGGACAGCCGGTACGCCGCGGCGCCCGTGGGGGGCGACGCCGATGCCGAGGTGCCGTGGCTGGCGACGGCGTACGTGCCGGGGCCGAGCCTCGCCCAGGCGGTGCGGCGCGGCGGCGCGCTGCCCGTGGCCGGCGTGCGGGCGCTCGGCGCGGACGTCGCGCGGGCCCTGGCGGACCTGCACCGGGCGGGGGTCCTGCACCGCGACCTCAAGCCGGGGAACGTGATGCTCTCGGTCGAGGGCCCGCGTCTGATCGACTTCGGCATCGCCCGCAGCAACACCGCCACCACCATGACCGCCACCGGCCTGATGGTCGGCACGCCCTCCTTCATGTCCCCCGAGCACGTGGCGGGCGCCCGGCACGTGACCGCCGCCTCCGACGTCTTCTGCCTCGGCTCCCTGCTCTGCTACGCGGCGACCGGCGAGGACCCCTTCGGCGACGGGCCGCTCGCCGCCGTCCTCTACCGCGTCTCCCAGGCCGAGGCCGACCTGGCCCGGGTGCCGGACGAGCTGCGCGGGACCGTCGCCGCCTGCCTGGCCCTCGACCCCGCGGCCCGGCCGACACCCGAGCGGCTCGTGGAGCTGCTCGCACCCGGTGCCGGGGCGAAACCCTTCCCCTGGCCGGAGGGCGTACGGGAGCACATCGGCGAGTACGGGCGGGACCTCGCCCAGCTGGTGGCCTCGGGCGGGCCGCTCCTGGAGGCGCCGCCCGTCACCGGCCCCGTCGTCACCCCCGCCGTGCCCGGCCTGCACTCCGTACCGACGCAGGCGCCGCCCCCGCGGCCCGCCGCGCCGCCCCGCCGGCGCCGGGGCCGGGTCCTGGCGGCCGTGCTGGCCCTCGCGGTCGTGGCCGGCGGCGTCGGCACGTACCTGCTGTGGCCGGGGGCGAGGAAGCCGCAGGCCCCGGCGCGGGCCGCGCCGCCCGCCGTGCCCCGCGTGCCCGGCGTCGACGGCCGGGGGCTCGCCGACGCCTCGGGCGTCGTGCCGCAGAGCGCGGCCCAGCGGCCGGCCGGCTGGAAGTCCTGGCACACGAAGCTGACCGCCCCCGCGTTCGGCTGCTCGGCCAACGAGAAGGTGCTCGTGTGCCGGACGACGGACGGGCGGTACGAGGCGCTGGACCCGGCGAGCGGGAAGAAGCTGTGGGACGTGCCGCGCGCGAAGGACACGCCCGGCGACACGTACGTCAGCGGCCACGGCTATCCCTTCACGGGCGGCAGCGCCACCCGCCCCACGGTGCACGAGGGAAACGTGGTCCTCGTCGCGGGGCGCACCCTTCAGGTGCGCGACGCGCGCACCGGGGCGGCGCGCTGGCAGAAGCCGGCGCAGGGACCCCAGGGTTTCTGGGCCACC
This sequence comes from Streptomyces sp. NPDC043176, assembly GCF_056436715.1. Classification (NCBI taxonomy): domain Bacteria; kingdom Bacillati; phylum Actinomycetota; class Actinomycetes; order Kitasatosporales; family Streptomycetaceae; genus Streptomyces; species Streptomyces sp. NPDC043176. The sequence goes on along the minus strand of NZ_JBWKCA010000001.1, from coordinate 8,370 downwards.
CGGCCGGTGGTCGCGGACGGGATCGTGTTCGCGGCGACGGAGGTGACGGAGGACAACTCGTGGGTCCGGGCCGCCCTGACCGCGTTCTCCCTGGCCGACGGACGGCAGCTCTGGTCGAAGGAGCTCACCAACGGGGAGATCTCCTTTGCCGAACGCAAGGCGTACGAGCCGGTGGCCTACGCCCGAGGTGTCGTCTACGCCCTCAGCCAGGGCGGCCTCGTGGCCTACGACGGCAGGAGCGGCACCCAGCTCGGACAGGCGGAACCCGACGCCGGGGAGTGCGAGACCGTCAAGGTGCCGGGCGCGGCGGCGTACTGCGCCGGCGACGGGTCCGGGGCCGACACGGACACCACCCTGCACGTGCTCGACGCCCGCACCCTCGTCACCAAGGCGTCGCTGCCCGGCCCCCTGGGCAGGGCCACGCCCACGGCGGTCGGTCCGCGCGCCGTCGTGACCTGGGACAAGGGCCTGCGGATCCTCGACCCGCGCACCGGCGAGACCCTCGCCTCCTTCCCGCTGAAGACGGCCCCGGCGGGCCTGGCCCAGAGCTGGTCGTCGCCGCTGCTCGCGGGCGACCGGGCCGTGTACGCCGACTACTCCGCGCTCTACAGCGTGCGGCTCGGCGCCGACGGCAGGCCGGGCCGCGTCGAGGTCACGCCGGTGCCGGGGGCGCCGGGGCCCCGGGCCGAGGAGGAGGACCACGACCCGAACTACGGCGACTTCCTCTCCCGGCAGATCCGGGAGCCGGAGGTGCTGCCGGTCGGCGGGATCGCGTACGTCGTCTTCGACAAGGGTGTCGTCGCCTCCGTCGAGCTCCCCGCCGAGAAGGAGTAGTCCGTTGCTGGAAGCCCTGCCCGCCGGGCGGCCCCCGCGTCTCGTCGGCCCCTACCGGCTGCTCGCCCGGATCGGGGCCGGCGGCATGGGCGAGGTGCATCTCGCCTGCCGGGCGGACGCGCCGACGGCCGACCCGTACCGGATGGTCGCGGTGAAGACCGTGCGGGAGGAGCTGGAGGTCGACGCGGACTTCCGGACGCGGTTCCGGCGGGAGATCGCGGCGGCGCGGACGGTGGACGGGCCGGGGGTGGCGCGGCTCGTGGACGCGGACGCCGACGCGCCGTCGCCGTGGCTGGCGACCGAGTACGTGCCGGGTCCGTCGCTCGCCGAGGCCGTCGTGCGGTCGGGGGCGCTGCCCGTGCCGGCCGTGCGGGCGCTGGGGGTCGCGCTCGCCGGGGCGCTGGCGGGGGTGCACGGGGTGGAGGTGCTGCACCGGGACCTCAAGCCGGCGAACGTGCTGCTGGGCGCGGCGGGGCCGAAGCTGATCGACTTCGGCATCGCGCAGGCCTTCGAGGCGACGGCGCTGACGTCGACGGGTCTGGTGGTGGGCTCGCCCGGGTTCATGTCGCCGGAGCACCTGGTGGGGAGCCGGGCGGTGGTGCCGGCCTCCGACGTGTTCTGTCTGGGTGCGGTGCTCGCGTTCGCGGCGAGCGGCCGGGGGCCGTTCGACGACGAGGAGATGGGCGCGGTGATCTTCCGGATCAGCCGGGCCGATGCCGAACTGTCCGGCGTGCCGGAGGAGTTGCGGCCGGTGGTGGAGCGGTGTCTGCGGCTCGATCCGGCCGGGCGGCCGTCGCCTGCCGAGCTGGTCTCGCTCCTCGGCGGCGGGGCCGCGCCCGAGGTGTTCCCCTGGCCCGGCGGGGTGCTGTCGCTGCTCGGCGAGTACGGCGAGGCGGCCCGGAGCATCGGGGAGGCGGCGGGGTCCGGCGCGGGCGTGGCGGACCTGCCGACGCTCGGCCCGGTCGTCCCGTACTCCCCCACGGCCATGACCGACCGGCCGGTGGCCCCGCCCGCCCCCGCCCGGCGCCGCCCGTGGGGCGCGGTCGTCGCGGGCGCGGTGGCGGTGGCCGTGCTGGCGACGGCGGGCGTGGTGCTGCTGGACCGGACCGGCGAGGAGGGCGGTACGTCCACGGGCGGGAACGCCGGGCCGACGCCGAGCACGGGGCCCGGCGGCCCGGCCCCCGTCGCGCTGGGCCGGGTCGTCCTGCCGTACGGCTCCGAGGGCCGCACCAACGACTTCGGCGAGGCCGGTACGGACCGCGCGTACCGCCCGGCGGGCTGGGCTCCCTGGACCACCGAGGTGGAGCCGGGGGTCGGTGCCTGCGCGCTCTCGCCGAAGCTGCTGATCTGTCCCGGGAACGCCGGTGCGGTGACCGCACTGGGCGCGGCGGACGGCAAGGAGGTGTGGAAGGTGCCCCCGCGGGCCGGGAGCGAGCTGAGCGGGCCCAAGTTCCCGGCGGTCGTCGGGGACGAGGTGTACGTGACGGGCATGGACGGGGTCGCCGTCCACGGGCTCGCCGACGGGAGGGCGAAGGGCCGGATCCCGGGGCCGGAGGGCGACTGGGGCATCAAGCACACCGATCTGGTGGACGGCGTCCTGTACTCGACGTACTTCGGCGTCCGCGAGGAGGGGACGGGGCTGGTGACCGCCGTCCGGCTCCGGGACCGCCGGCAGCTGTGGAGCGCTCCGCTCGCCGGGGTGCCGGAGGAGCTCGTCGTGGGCGCGGGGAAGGTGTTCGTCACGCTCGGCTCGGACGAGTCGCTGGCGTTCGACGCCGGCGCGGGCGGCAAGGCGAGCCGGATCCGGGAGGACTGCGGCACCTTCGTCGTGCACGAGCGGAGCGGGAGCGTGCTGTGCGCGGGTCGCGCCGACGGGGCGGTCGTGGTCCTCGACGCGCGGACGCTGAAGCCGCTGCGGACCCTGGGCGGCGGCGGGGAGACGCCGACGGCCGGGCCGGCCGTCGGCGCGGACGGCCTGGTCGCGCTGGTGGACGGCGGTGGCGAGCTGGTCGCGTACGACCTGCGGAGCGGGCGGGTGCGGTGGCGGCGGGCGGCCGAGTCCGCCGACCGCGTGTACCTCGCCGGCGACCGGGTCGTCACCACCGGTCCGACCGTGGTGGTGTCCTATCCGGCGTCCGGGAAGGGCGACGTGGAGAGGTACCGGCCCAACACCCCCGACGGCTTCCCGCACCCGCAGTCCGGCGGGGACGCGCTGGCCGCCGGCGGGGCGGTCTTCCTGCCCCTTCCCGACGGCCTCGTCGTCTCCGGATACCTCCCCTGACCCGGCGGGCCGGGGAGGCCGGGGGTCACACCGTCGCCGAGCGGTACTTCCGTACGGACAGGGTGCGGAAGAGGACGACGATCAGGGTCGACCAGATGACGGACGCCCAGACGGCGTGCTGCATGGGCCACGCGTCGGACTGGACGACGCCCGGGTTGCCGAAGAGTTCGCGGCAGGCCTGGACGGTGGCGCTGAAGGGGTTCCACTCGGCGATGGGGCGGATCCAGGAGGCCATCATGCTGGGGTCGACGAAGGCGTTGGACACGAAGGTGACCGGGAAGAGCCAGATCAGGCCGCCGGAGGTGGCCGCCTCGGGGGTGCGGACGGAGAGGCCGATGAGGGCGCCGATCCACGAGAAGGCGTAGCCGAGGAGGAGGAGCAGGGCGAAGGCGCCGAGGGCCTTGGGGATGCCGTTGTGGATGCGCCAGCCGACGAGGAGGCCGACGATCGCGAGGACCACGACGGTGAGCGCGGTCTGGACGAGGTCGGCGAGGGTGCGGCCGGTGAGGACGGCGCCGCGGGCCATCGGCAGCGAGCGGAAACGGTCGACGAGGCCCTTGTGCATGTCGTCGGCGATGCCCGCGCCCGCTCCGGCGGTGGCGAAGGTGACGGTCTGGGCGAAGATGCCGGCCATCAGGAACTCGCGGTAGACCGCCGGGTCCGTGTTGCCTCCGACGCTCATCGAGCCGCCGAAGACGTAGCTGAAGAGGACCACGAACATGACGGGCTGGATCAGCCCGAAGATGACCATCTCCGGGATGCGGCTCATCCGGATCAGGTTGCGCTTGGTGACGACCAGCGAGTCGCCGATCGACTGGGCGACGCCCCCGCGCGGCTTGGGGGCCCCGGGGACGGTGTCGGTCAGGGTGGTCACGAGGCCTTCTCCTTCCGGTCCTTGCGGTCCTTGCGGCTCTTGTCGGCGCCGCCGGCCGCGCCGTTCTCCTCCTCTTCCTCGCGCTCGGCCGCGTGGCCGGTGAGGTAGAGGAAGACGTCGTCGAGGGTGGGGCGGCGCAGGCCGATGTCGTCGATCCCGACGCCGACGGCGTCCAGGTCGCGGATGACCTCGGCGAGCAGCTTGGCGCCCCCGGTGACGGGGACGGTGAGCTTGCGGACGTGGTTCTCGACGGAGACGTCGCCGTGGCCGGTGCCCGAGGCGCCGTAGCGGGCGAGGACGTCGCGGGCGCCGTCGATCATCTCGGGCTGCTGGACGACGACCTCGACGCGTTCGCCGCCGGTCCGGGCCTTGAGCTGGTCGGCGGTGCCGCGGGCGATGACCCTGCCGTGGTCGACGACGCAGATGTCGTGGGCGAGGTGGTCGGCCTCCTCCAGGTACTGGGTGGTGAGGAGCAGGGTCGTACCGCCCGCGACGAGCTCCTTGATGACGTCCCAGAGGGCCTGGCGGTTGCGGGGGTCGAGGCCGGTGGTGGGTTCGTCCATGAACATGACCGGCGGGGCGACGACGAGGGCGGCGGCGAGGTCGAGGCGGCGGCGCATGCCTCCGGAGTACGTCTTGGCGGTCCGGTCTGCGGCGTCGGAGAGGTGGAAGCGGTCGAGGAGCTCGCCGGCCCGCTCCTTCGCGGCCTTCGCCTTCATCTGGTACAGCTGCCCCACCATCTGCAGGTTCTCGCGGCCCGTGAGGTACTCGTCGACGGCGGCGAACTGGCCCGAGAGGCCGATCGAGCGGCGGACCTCGTTGGGGTGCTTCAGGACGTCGATCCCGGCGACGACGGCCCGGCCGCTGTCGGGCTGGAGCAGGGTCGTCAGGACGCGCACGGCGGTGGTCTTCCCCGCGCCGTTCGGACCGAGCAGGCCCAGGACGGTGCCCTCGGGCACGTCGAGGTCCACGCCGTCCAGAGCTCGTACGTCACCGAAGGTCTTCACCAGACCCTCGGCGTAGATCGCGCCTGGCATAGGAATTCTCCCAGGGAGATTCGGGCGTTTCCGTCCGATCCTAGGCGCGCCGGGCGGACCTCGCCCAGCGGATAGGTGACCCGCGTCACAGGCCCGAGGGGTGGTGTGCGGCGCGGTGGAGGTCAGCCGAGGACGGTGTACCCCGCGTCCCGCAGCGCCTCCTCGACCTCCCGGCAGTGCTCGGGGCCCTTCGTCTCCAGGTGCAGCTCGACCTCCGCCTCGGTGAGGCCGAGGCGCGGGTCGGTGCGGACGTGGCTGACGTCCAGGACGTTCGCGTCGACCACCGTCAGGACCGCGAGCAGGGTCGCCAGCGCGCCCGGCCGGTCCGTCACCCGCAGCCGCAGGCTCAGGTAGCGGCCTCCGGCGGCCATGCCGTGCCGGAGGACGCGCTGGAGGAGCAGCGGGTCGACGTTCCCGCCGGACAGGACCGCGACCACGGGCCCCCGGAAGGCCCCCGGGTCGTCGAGCAGGGCCGCGACCGGGCTGGCGCCGGCCGGTTCGACGAGCAGTTTCGCCCGCTCAAGGCAGAGCAGGAGGGCGGAGGAGAGGGCGTCCTCGGAGACCGTGCGGACCTCGTCGACGTACTCCTGGATCAGCGCGAACGGCACGTCGCCGGGCCGCCCCACCTTGATCCCGTCCGCCATCGTCACCGGCGACTCGACCACCACCGGATGCCCGGCGGCCAGCGAGGGCGGATAGGCGGCCGCTCCCTCGGCCTGGACGCCGATCACCTTCACGTCCGGGCGCAGCGACTTCACGGCGAGCCCGATGCCGGCCGCCAGACCGCCGCCGCCGACGCCCACCAGGATCGTCCGGACCTCCGGGCACTGCTCCAGGATCTCCAGGCCGACCGTCCCCTGTCCGGCGATGATGTCGGGGTGGTCGAAGGGGTGGATGAAGACCGCGCCGGTCTCCCGCGCGTACTGCTCCGCCGCCGCGAGCGTCTCGTCGACGACGTGGCCGTGCATCCGGACGTCGGCGCCGTAGTCCTTGGTGGCCGCGACCTTCGGCAGCGGGGCGCCGAGCGGCATGAAGACGGTCGCGCGCACGCCGAGCAGGTGCGAGGCGAGCGCCACACCCTGTGCGTGGTTGCCCGCCGAGGCGGCCACGACGCCGGCCGCGCGCTCCTCGGGACGCAGGCAGGCGATCCGCACGTACGCCCCGCGCAGTTTGAAGGAGCCCGTGCGCTGGAGGTTCTCGCACTTGAGGTGGACCGGCGCTCCGACCAGCGACGACAGGTGACGGCTGCCCTCCATCGCGGTCGTCCGGGCCACCCCGGACAGCATCTTCTGCGCGCCTCGCACGTCGTCCAGCATCAGATGGTGCAAGGGGTCTCGCGCACGGAAGCTCATGACAGCAAGTCTCGCAGCTCACGGCCCTGGTGGCCGCCCGGTGTACAGGTGCGTCAGCGGGTTTGGTCAGCCCCGGTACGCGCTCCGTCGGGTCCGCGTACTCTGTCCCCCACCGACCGACCACCCCCTCAGAGAGAGACCCACAGCCATGCCCACATCTCAGGACATGACGACTGAGCTCGACCACGGTCTCCTCGACGCGCTCCAGCACCAGGTGGCCGTCTTCGCCCGCCGGGCCGAGCAGACCCGCCTCGGCGGTACGGGGCAGCTCCGCAACTCCATGGACCGGGCCGCCTACCTGCTCCTCAACAGGCTGGACCAGGAAGGTCCGATGGGCGTCAAGGCACTGGCGGCGGGCATGGGCATCGACTCGTCCACCGTCACGCGGCAGGTCGCCCCGCTCGTCGACACCGGCCTGGTCAAGCGCACCTCGCACCCGGAGGACGGGCGCGCGGTCGTGCTCCAGCTCTCGCCGCGCGGCCTCGCCCGCCTCGAGGAGGTCCGATCCTCGCGCCGCCAGCTGATGGTCGAGGTGACGGACGGCTGGACGCAGGACGAGCGGGAGTCCTTCTGCACCCTGCTGACGCGCTTCAACACCGCCCTGTCCGCGCGGCAGTCGGGGCACGGCCCGGCGGGGGCGGCGGGCGCGGCGCGTGCCGCGGCGGAGACCGCGGCCGAGGCGCCGGCCGAGTAGGCCGTTCCTCCGGGGCCTCGCGCGGACCGGGCCGCGGCCGCCCGGGCACCCTCCGGCGGCGCGCCGGTCCGGACCCCGGTGGCGCGAGCGATCCGCGGCGGTGGGCGCCGACCTCTTGACCCCGTCCGTCCGCTGTCCTCATATGAGGACGTGGGACGACAGCCGAGGGAACGTGATCGCGAACGTGCCTACCGCACGCGGGAGTTCGACGCGTTCGTGGCCGGGGCCGCGGGCCGGCTGCTGCACACCGCGACCCTCCTCACCGCCGAGACCCGCGTCCGCAACCCGTACGCCCAGGCCCTGCTGACCGCCTCGCTCGCACACACGTACGCCGTGTGGGGGAGGCTGCACGACGAGGACCCGTACGACCTCACCCGCCGTGACCTCGCCGCCCGCTTCGCGCGCACCGCCTGGCGGCACCACGGCGGGTACGGCGGGGTGCTGTCCGTCCTCGGCCCGCGGGAGCGGCTCGTGGTCGTCCTGCGGCTGTACGAGGGCGTGGCCGAGGAGCAGGTCGCGGCCCTGCTCGGAGTCTCCGAGGCGCGCGTGCGCGCCGTCTGCGCCCGCTCCGTCACCGTCCTGCGCGCCGCGGCACGCGGCGGCGCCGGGACCGCCACGGCCGCCGCGCGCCACGGGACCGGGGCCTCGGGGGCCGCCGCGTGAGCCGGTACGGCGACAGGGAGGCGGCCGTGCGGCGGCTGCTCGACACCCCGCACCCCCCGGTGCCCGGCGACCTGTCGCTGCGGGCCGCCGCGCGCGGCGCCCGGCTGCGGCGCCGCGCCCGTACCGCACGCCGGGTGCTGTGGACGGTGGGCGCGGTCGCCGCGCTGGCCTTCGTGGTGTGGGCCTCGGTGACCCGTCCCTGGGAGGTACCGCCCGCGACGACCACACCACCGCTCGACGGCTGGTGACGAGGGCGGCCCGTGACGGCGGGGCCCTGGACGGGGACGACGGAGGGCCCGGGTGCCCCTCGGGGGTGCCCGGGCCCTCGGGGGGGGACTAGGGTCTGTTGCGAAAGTGGATCTTGTTCGTCGATGATCACCTGTCGTGGGACGTGGTGATCTGACGAACGGCCAGTGGGCCCGGCTTGAGCCCTTGCTGCCGACGGGCATCAAGCCGGGACGCCCGCAGGTGTGGACGCGGCGGCAGCTGATAGACGGCATACGGTGGCGGACCCGGACCGGTGCGCCCTGGCGGGACGTCCCCGAACGCTACGGGCCGTGGGACCGGGTCTACGACCTCTTCCGCCGCTGGCAGCGGGATGGGACCTGGGCCCGGATCCTCACCCAGCTCCAGGC